>NZ_JBFRER010000112.1:0-26098 GCF_052114405.1 Streptomyces sp. M-16
GCGCCGGCCGCCGGGGCCGCGGCGGGGCTGCTGGAGCTCGGCGCGGGGCTGCCGCTGGCGCTGCGGGTGCTGGCGCCGCTGGGCTCGGCGCGGGCCTCGGACGCGGGGGACGGCTCGCTGGAGCACGCCCTGGACCTGGCGTACGCACGCCTCCCGGAGGACCGGCGCCGGCTGCTGCGGCGGCTGCCGCTGGCCGGGCGGGCCTCGCTGGGCGCCGCCGCGGCGGCGGCGCTGGCGGGCGCGGACCGGGTGGAGGCCGGGCGGCTGCTGCGCGAGCTGGCCGCGGCGGGGTTGCTGGACCTGGTGCGCGGGGAGCGGTACCGGATGCACGACGCGGTACGGGCGTACGCGGCCGCGCGGCTGGCGGCGGACGAGGACCGGGCGGAGGCGGCGGCCGCGCACGAGCGGCTGGTCCGTGACTACGCGCAGCTCGCGGACTCGGTGATCCGGATGGTCGACGGGAAGATGTCGACGCGCGCGAACCACTTCGGCGGGCACGGTTTCGCCTCGCTCGACGCGGCGCTGCGGTGGCTGGACGAGGAGTCCAGCTTCATCACGGCGGCGCTGCGGCATTCGGAGGGGGTGGACCAGCAGGCGGTGCTGGACCTGCTGGGGGCGCTGTGCGACTTCTGTCTGCTGCGCGGGGACCTGTACCGGCTCGGTGAGATCAACGAGCTGACGCGGGCGGTGGACCAGGGGCGGCTGAACCGTTCGGTGCAGTGGCGTACGGGCATCGCGGCGCGCCAGCTCGGTGAGCTGGACAAGTCGCGTACGACGCTGACCTCGCTGGTGGACCAGTACAAGGAGGCGGAGCAGGAGGCGGGGGCGGGCATGGCCCTGGTCTCGCTCGGCATCACGCTGCACCACCAGGGGAACCTGCCGGAGGCGGCGGCGCGGATCCGGGAGGCGCTGGCGCTCCAGCAGGCGCCGGAGCTGGCGGGCGACCGGGCGTGGGGGCTGCACGCGCTGGCGGCGGTGGAGCGGGACCGGGCGCGGCTGGCGGAGGCCCTGACGCTGCTGGAGGAGTCGCTGGCGCTGCACCGGGAGAGCGAGAGCGTGCACGGTGAGGCGTGGGCGCACTTCCAGCTGGGGCAGGTCCACCTGCGGCTGGGGGACGTGGCGGGGGCGGAGGCGGAGCTCGGGCTGGCGCTGGAGCTGTACGGGCGCACGCGGGACGACCGCGGCCAGGCGTGGGCGCTGACCCAGCTGGGCCGGGCTCGGGTGGTGGACGGCGATCCGGAGCCGGCGCTGGAGCGGCTGCGGGACGCGCTGGCGCGGCACCGGCTGGCGGAGGACGCCCGCGGTGAGGCGTGGACGCTGTACTACCTGGGGCAGGCGCTGGAGGAGGGCGGGGAGCGGGACCGGGCGGTGCGGGAGCTGGAGCGGGCGCGGACGATGTTCTCGCGGATGCGGGACGTGTACGGGCTGGCGCACGCCCGCTACCAGTCGGGCCGGGTCACGCGTGACCAGCGGGCGGCGCAGACGGGGAACCTGCGCAATTCGGGTTTCGCCCGTCAGCTGCTGGTCGACGCGCGGGCGGATTTCCGGCGGATCGGGCTGGCCCACGGGGAGGGGTGGACCTGTCTGGAGCTCGCGGTGATCGACGCGGGGAACGGGCGGGTGCCGCAGGCGGTGGGTCTGTGCGAGGAGGCGGCCGGGCTGTTCGTCTCGTACGGGGACCGGCGGGGCGAGGACTGGGCGCGGTTCCTGCGCTGCACGCTCCTGCCGTACGTGGTGCCGGCCGCCGCGGAGGAGGCGGGGGCCGAGCTGGCCCGGCTGGCGGCCGCCGCGCATCCGCTGCGGGACGCGCGGCTGGCGGACTGCCTGGAGACGTACGCGGTGGTCCTGGCGCGGGGTGTGGACGCGGCGGAGGGCTGGCAGGCGTGGCGTCTGGGCATGGTCCCGGACCTGCGGGCGCGGGAGGTCATGGGCGTGCCGGCGCCGGCCCGCGCGTCGGAGTGACGGTGGGGGGCGCCCGATGCTCCCGCCCGTGCGGAGGCCGCCCCGCCGACGTGCGGGCGGGACGGCGTACGCGCGGCAGCACCTGCGGGGGCCGGTGCCTGACGGGCCGGCCCGGCCCGGGGCCTGCCCGGCCCGGGGAACCTGACGGATCCGGGGGCCGTGCCCGGCCCGGGAACCGTCGGGACCCGAAGACCCTCGGGGCCCGGAGACCGCGGAACCCCGGAGAGCCGCGGAACCCGAAGACCTCAGGGCCCGGAGGCCCGCGGGGCCTACGGCGCCTTCGTGCCCTCGGCGGCCGGGGAGGCGGTGGCCGCGGCCGGCTCGGGGGCCTCCTGGAAGTCGACCCGGCCCATGTGCCGGCTCATGGACTTCATCAGGCCCCACACGCCGAGGGCGAGGGCGGCGAACACGATGAAGCCCAGGAGTCCGGGGGTCACCTTGTTCTTGTCGAAGGTGTCGGCGGCCAGCGGAAGGAGCTGGGTGACTGCTGCCTGCGTAGCGCTCATAGCTACGCATTCTCCCGGATGCCCGCGAAGAGGTCGGACTCGGGGAGGGAAGTGTCGACGAGCGACTTCGCCAGCTCGTACTCCTCGGTGGGCCAGACCTCCTTCTGGATCTCCATGGGAACGCGGAACCAGCCGCCGTCCGGGTCGATCTGCGTGGCGTGCGCGATGAGCGCCTTGTCGCGGATCTCGAAGAAGTCGGCGCAGGGCACGTGGGTGGTCAGGGTCCGCTCCTTGCGCTCGAACTCCTTCCACCGCTCCAGCCACTCGCCGTAGGGGGATTCCAGGCCGCGCGAGAGGAGGGCCTCGTGCAGGGCGATGGTGCGCGGCTTGTTGAAGCCCTGGTTGTAGTAGAGCTTCTGCGGCTGGTAGGCGGCGCCGTACTCGGCCTCCGGGAACTTCTCGGTGTCGGCCGCGCCGTCGAAGGCGACCATCGTGACCTTGTGGGTCATGATGTGGTCGGGGTGCGGGTAGCCGCCGTTCTCGTCGTACGTGGTGATGACCTGCGGCTTGAAGGCGCGGATCTTCTTCACCAGCTCACCGGCGGCCTCCTCGACGTCCGCGAGCGCGAAGCAGCCCTCGGGCAGCGGCGGCAGCGGGTCGCCCTCGGGCAGGCCGGAGTCGACGTAGCCGAGCCACTCCTGCTCGATGCCGAGGATCTCGCGGGCCTCGTCCATCTCCTTGGCGCGGACCTCGTGGATGTTCTCCTCGATGTACTTGTCCCCCTGGAGCTTGGGGTTCAGCACGGAGCCGCGTTCACCACCGGTGCAGGTCACCACCAGCACGGGGACGCCCTCGGACACGTACTTGGCCATGGTGGCCGCGCCCTTGCTCGACTCGTCGTCGGGGTGGGCGTGGACGGCCATCAGTCGAAGCTGCTCGGTCAAGACAGGATCCTCTGTGATTCGGCGCGACAGACAACTTCTATAGTGACCGAATCGGGGGACGGAAAATTCCAGGGTGCCTCAGCCCTCCCCAGCGAGAGGAACGATCATGAGCGCGGTGCGCGAAGGGCTCCCGGAGGGCCGGTACGGCCGGTCGGCGGACGAGCGTGCGGACCGGAAGCTCAAGGTCGTCGGGTCGGTGCTCGGTGTAGGGCTGCTGGCCGCCGTCGGGTGGATCGGCTGGGACTACGTCGGCGGGCAGTCCGTCAGCGCCGAGGTGATCAAGTTCCAGATCGTGTCGGACTCCGAGGTCAAGGTGCACCTGGAGGTCCGCAAGGAGGCCTCGGTCACCGGCGTCTGCACCCTCGTCTCCCAGGACAAGGAGCACGGCGAGGTGGGCCGGGCGGACTTCACCTTCGCGCAGCGCGACAGCCGGGTGGACGAGCTCGTCACGCTGAAGACCACCGGCCGGGCCACGATGATCGAGCTCGTCGGCTGCCAGGCGACGGCCTCCGCCGGCTGAACCGGTACCGCGTCGGCCCGCGACACCCGGCGGAAGCCCGGGGCATGATCACGTACATGTCTAGCATGTACACGCCATCCCCCGCGCCCTGTCCAGCCGACGGAAGAACTTCATGCGCTTCAAGCGGATCCTGACCGCGACCGCAGCCCTCGCCCCCCTCGTGGCCCTCACCGCCGCCTGCGAGGACCCCGCCAAGGCGGGGCCGGCGTCCGCTCCTCCCGCCGCCACCGCCGGAGCCCCGGCCCCGAGCGCGCCCGGCGCCGCCGGCCCCGCGCCGGCCTCGCTGGCCGAGGCGCAGGCCTACCTCCAGAAGTTCACCTCCTGCGAGCGTCTGGGCACGGACCCGGACGACTCCCGGCTGCCGGCCACCGACGACACGAAGGACGGCGACTGGGCCGTCACCGGCCGCGGCGCCTGCACGGACGTCAAGCGGCACGGCGACATCCTCATCTACCTGGTCTCGGACATGAAGACCTTCCAGCAGGCCTACTACGACCACACCCAGAAGGAGATGCGCGGGGGCAACGGTTCCTTCGGCGTCTTCAGCCGGGTGATCGTCGGCAAGGGTTTCGTGGCCGTCCCGACGAAGACCAAGACCGCCGTGGACCTCGTCCACTCCGACCTGCGCATCCTGACCTGCAACCCGGGCTTCGCCGTACCGGCCGGCTACAAGAACGAGAAGCCCCTGGTCGACTACTGCGTGCTCACCGACTTCGTCAACAGCAAGGACGGCGAGGGCAGCCAGAACCTGGAGGTCCCGCACGACCCCTCCACCGAGGGGCCCGAGAAGGCCGGCCAGCCGGCCACCGGCAGTCTGGGACTGGCGAGCGCCGGCAGCCTCGCCGAGCTGAAGAAGCTCGTCAGCCCGCACACCGTCGACTGCACGGACATGACCGTCACCGACGAACACGTCGAGTCGATCGACTACCAGCCGGTCGTCCAGGGCGACGACCCCCGCACCTGGGGCGTCAGGGAGCGTGCGGTCTGCGGGCAGCTCGGCGGGGCGCAGCGCGCGCACAACCTGAACTGGCTGGACACCGTCGGTGACATGAAGGCCCTCCAGAGCAAGGCCAAGGCGGCCCAGCTGGCCGACCTGGCGGACGACGGGCGGCTGAGGCTGACCGCGAGCAGACTGTTGGTGGGGACGAACGTCGCCGTGGAGACCAACAGCAAGGACGTGCGGTTCGGGCTCTACCAGCTGCAGTTCCTGTACCTGAACTGCGAGACCGGCTTCACCGCCCCCGCGGGCTACCGGCTGGAGAAGTCGCAGGTCGAGGGCTGCGTCCTGACGAACTTCGAGCGCTGACGGACGGCGGCGCGGGCTCGCCGCGGCGACGGATCCGCGCCGCGTGCGCCGCGCCCGGGCAGAGCACGGCCCGCGGGACGTTCACGGGGTGTGCGACCCGTCCCGCGCCGGTGGTGGGGCCYGGGACTGCGCACGCGTTCACCGGGCGCAATGACACACTTCATACACAGGGTGTCCTCCCCCTTTTCTTCCCGAATTGTTAGGCTCGTGGTTTCGCCCGCCGCTGGCGGCTTTGTAGTCCCCTGTACCGACGAGGAGCACCCGTGACCCAGACGAGCGAGAGCGTCACCTGGCTGACCCAGGCGGCGTACGACCAGCTGAAGGCGGAGCTGGACTACCTCTCTGGTCCTGCCCGCACGGAGATCGCGATGAAGATCGCGGCCGCCCGGGAAGAGGGGGACCTCCGGGAGAACGGCGGTTACCACGCGGCCAAGGAGGAGCAGGGCAAGCAGGAGCTCCGCGTCCGGCAGCTCACCCAGCTCCTGGAGAACGCGAAGGTCGGCACCGCGCCCGCCGCGGAGGGCGTGGTCGCCCCCGGCACGCTCGTGACGATCGCGTTCGACGGCGACGAGGACGACACGCTGGAGTTCCTGCTGGCCTCCCGCGAGTACGCGTCCTCGGACTTCGAGACCTACTCTCCGCAGTCCCCGCTGGGCAGCGGCGTGATGGGCAAGAAGGTCGGCGAGGACGCCGAGTACGAGCTCCCGAACGGCAAGAAGGCCGCGGTCAGGATCCTGGCCGTCAAGCCCTTCACCGGCTGATCCCGCCCCCGCGCGCACACGAGCCCCCTGCGGACCTGGTCCGCAGGGGGCTCTCGCGCGTACCGCGTGTCTCAGGCGGTCGCCGAGCGGTACTTGCGGACCGCGAGGGTGCGGAACACCACGACGATCAGCACCGACCACAGGATCGACGCGAGGACCGGGTGCTGCATCGGCCAGGCGTCGGGGACCGGATAGCCCTCGGGGAGGTTGCCGAACAGTTCGCGGGCCGCCTGGACGGTCGCGCTGAAGGGGTTCCACTCCGCGATGTGCCGCAGGAAGGGCGGCATGTTGTCGGAGGGGACGAAGGCGTTCGAGATGAACGTGAGCGGGAACAGCCAGATCAGCCCGCCCGAGGTGGCCGCCTCCGGGGTGCGCACCGACAGGCCGATCAGGGCGCCGATCCAGGAGAAGGCGTAGCCGAGCAGGAGCAGCAGGGCGAAGCCGGAGATCACCTCGCCGAAGCCCGTGTGGGTGCGCCAGCCGACGAGCAGGGCCACGACCGCCAGGACGACCAGGGTGAGGGAGGTCTGGACGAGGTCGGCGAGGGTGCGGCCGGTCAGCACCGCGCCACGGGCCATGGGCAGGGAGCGGAAGCGGTCGATGAGGCCCTTGTGCATGTCGTCCGCGATGCCGGCGCCCGCGCCGGCGGTGGCGAAGGTGACGGTCTGGGCGAAGATGCCGGCCATCAGGAACTCGCGGTAGGCGGCCGGTGAGGTGCTGCCGCCGACCGCGATGGAGCCGCCGAAGACGTAGCTGAACAGGACGACGAACATCACCGGCTGGATGACGCCGAAGATGATCACCTCGGGGATGCGGGACATCCGGATGAGGTTCCGCTTGGCGATCACCAGGGAGTCGCGCACGCTCCGGACGGCGCCACCGCGGCGGCGGGGGGCAGCGGGTTCCGCGGCCCGGGAGGTGGTGGTCACTTCGCCGCCTCCTTGCGTGCGCCGGCGGCCCTGGCGTCGCCGCGGGTGGCGGCGTCCTCGCCCGCGGCCCGCTCGGCCGCGTGGCCGGTGAGGGAGATGAAGACGTCGTCCAGGGTGGGGCGGCGCAGACCGATGTCGTCGATCTCGATGCCCCGGGTGTCCAGCTCGCGGATGACCTCGGCGAGCAGTTTGGCGCCGCCCGAGACCGGGACGGTGAGCTTGCGCGTGTGTTCCTCGACCGTGGCCTCTCCCTTGCCGAAGCCGGCGAGGACGGCGCGCGCGGTGGGGATGTGGTCGCGCTCGTGGACGACGACCTCCACCCGCTCGCCGCCCGTCTGGGCCTTGAGCTGGTCGGAGGTGCCCCGGGCGATGACCTTGCCGCTGTCGACCACGGCGATGTCGTGGGCGAGACGGTCGGCCTCTTCCAGGTACTGGGTGGTGAGCAGCAGGGTGGTGCCGCCGGCGACGAGTTCCTCGATGACGTCCCACAGGGCCTGCCGGTTGCGGGGGTCGAGGCCGGTGGTCGGCTCGTCCATGAACATCACGGGCGGCCGCACGACGAGGGCGGCGGCGAGGTCGAGGCGCCTGCGCATGCCGCCGGAGTAGGTCTTGGCGGTGCGGTCGGCGGCGTCGGCGAGGTGGAAGCGCTCCAGGAGTTCGGCGGTGCGGGCCTTCGCCGCCTTGCCCGTCATCTGGTAGAGCCGGGCGACCATCTGGAGGTTCTCGCGGCCGGTGAGGTACTCGTCGACGGCGGCGAACTGGCCGGAGAGGCCTATGGAGCGGCGGACCTCGTCGGGGTGCTTGAGGACGTCGATCCCCGCGACGAGGGCCCGGCCGCGGTCGGGCCGGAGGAGGGTGGTCAGGACGCGGACGGTCGTGGTCTTGCCGGCGCCGTTGGGGCCGAGGAGCCCCAGCACGGTGCCTTCGGGGACATCGAGGTCCACGCCGTCCAGAGCCCGTACGTCACCGAAGGCCTTGACCAGGCCTTCGGCGTAAATGGCGCCTGGCATATGGATGCTCCCAGAGTGGATCGGGCCGTTGGGCGCGGCAGAATCGGGGCGTTCCTACGCGAATCCTAGGTATGCCGGGCAGGCGTCGTCCGGCACGACCGCACCGTATCGCGTCATATCGCGTTGCGCCATGGCTGTGACCGTTTCCCCCTGCCCGCCCGCGCCCCGGGAGCCCGCCGGGCGGCCGGTCAGCCCGGGCCCGCCGGTCAGCCGGTCAGCCGGTCAGCCGGTCAGCCGACGACCGTGTAGCCCGCGCCGTGCAGGGTGCGGGCGACCTGCGTGCAGTGCTCGGGCCCCTTCGTCTCCAGGTGCAGCTCCACCTCGACCTCGGTGAGCCCCAGGCGCGGGTCGGTGCGTACGTGGCTGACGTCCAGGACGTTGGCGTCCACCGTGGTCAGCACCCCCAGCAGGCCCGCCAGGGCACCCGGCCGGTCGCTCACGCGCAGCCGCAGCGACAGGTACCGCCCGGCCGCCGCCATCCCGAACTGCAGGATCCGCTGGAGCAGCAGCGGGTCGATGTTGCCGCCGGACAGGACGGCGACGACCGGGCCGCCCCCGTAGCGTTCGGGCTCGCTCAGCAGGGCGGCCACCGGGCTGCAGCCGGCCGGCTCGACGACCAGCTTGGCCCGCTCCAGGCAGAGCAGCAGGGCGGAGGACAGGGCGTCCTCCGACACCGTCCGCACGTCGTCCAGCAGTTCCCCGATGATGGCGAAGGGGACGTCGCCGGGGCGGCCGACCTTGATGCCGTCCGCCATCGTCGTCGGGTGGTCGATGGACACCGGGTGCCCGGCCCGGAGCGAGGGCGGGTAGGCGGCCGCCCCCGCCGCCTGCACCCCGATGACCTTCACGTCCGGGCGCAGCGCCTTGACCGCGACGGCGACGCCGGCGGCGAGCCCGCCGCCGCCGATGCCGACGAGGATGGTGCGCACCTCGGGGCACTGCTCCAGGATCTCCAGGCCCACCGTGCCCTGGCCCGCGATGACGTCGCGGTGGTCGAAGGGGTGGATGAACACCGCCCCGGTGCGGTCCGCGTACTCCTGCGCCGCGGCGAGGGTCTCGTCCACGACCTGGCCGTGCAGGCGGACCTCCGCGCCGTACTCCTCCGTCGCGGCCACCTTCGGCAGCGGGGCGCCGACGGGCATGAACACCGTGGAGCGGACCCCGAGCAGGGAGGAGGCGAGGGCCACGCCCTGCGCGTGGTTGCCCGCGCTGGCGGCGACGACGCCCGCCGCGCGCTGTTCGGGGCGCAGGCCCGCGATGCGCACGTACGCCCCGCGCAGTTTGAAGGAGCCGGTCCGCTGGAGGTTCTCGCACTTGAGGTGGACCGGGGAGCCGGTGAGGGCCGACAGGTGCCGGCTGCCCTCCATCGCCGTCACCCGGGAGACGCCCGAGAGCATCTTCTGGGCTCCCCTGACGTCGTCGAGGATGACCTGCGGGACGGGCTGGGGCACGCGGTAGTTCATGCGGCCAGTCTCGCAGCCCGTGGACATCCCGGCGCAGGGGCGAAATCTCGCCATCCGGGACGGCTGCGGGGCGCCCGTGGCCGCGGGCCGCATCAGTTCTCGTACGCGGCGTACGAGCCGCCGTACAGCCGGTTACTCTGTCCCCCAGCCTTGTCGGACCCAGCGAAGAGAGCCCACGGCCATGCCCTCCATCCCGGCCAGTTCCGACCTGCCCGCGGCGGCCGAAGCGCCCGCCGGATCCGGTCTCCTCGACGCGCTCCAGCACCAGGTGGCGGTCTTCGCCCGGCGGGCCGAGCAGACCCGCCTGGGCGGTGTCGGCCAGGCCCGCAATTCGATGGACCGCGCGGCGTACCTGCTGCTGAACCGGCTCGACCTGGAGGGCCCGATGGGCGTGAAGGCGCTGGCGGGCGGGATGGGCATCGACTCGTCCACCGTGACCCGGCAGGTCGCCCCGCTCGTCGACACCGGCCTGGTCAAGCGGACCTCGCACCCCGAGGACGGCCGGGCCGTGGTGCTCGCGCTGTCGGCGCGGGGCCTGGCGCGGCTGGAGGAGGTCCGCTCCTCGCGGCGCGAGCTGATGGCGCGGGTGACCGAGGGGTGGGCGGAGGAGGAGCGCGAGGCGTTCACGACACTGCTGACCCGCTTCAACCTGTCGCTGTCGGAGCTGATGGCCGCGGCGGCCGAGGGCGGCCCGGCCTCCTGAGCCGACGCCCGCGCAGCGGCGGGGCCGCCCCCGCGGCGCACTCCCCCATCCGGCGGCGTCCGACCCCTTGACCGGGGTGGTGCCACCGGCCCCACCATGGGTGCCGTGGACCGGCGTTCAGGGCGCGACCCGGAGTTCGAGGCCTTCGTCGCGGGCGCGGCGGGGCGGCTCCTGCACGTCGCGGTCCTGCTGACCGCCGAACCCCTGTCGGGAGCACCGGCCGGGTCGTCCGGCGGGRCATCCGGCGCATCCCGCGGGGCGCCCCGCGGGGCATCGGCCGGCGCGCCCGCGGGCGCGTCCACGGCGTCGCCCGCCGCACGCCGGATCCTGGCCGGGGCGCTGGCCCGTACGTACGCGCACTGGGAGCGGCTGCGCGGCGACGACCCGTACGACCACACCCGCCAGGAGCTCTGCGCGGCCTACGCCCGCACCGCCCGGCGGCTGCCCCCGGGCACCGGGGTGCTCGCCCGGCTGAGCCCGCTGGAGCGGCTCGTCCTGGTGATGCGGGTCTACGAGGGTGTCGCCGAGGAGGTCACGGCCGCGCAGCTGGGCCTGACGCCGGAGCGGGTCGAGGCCGTCTGCAACCGGGCGGTGGCCGCCATGCGGGCCCCCGCACAGGAGGCCGCATGAGCCCCCTCGACCGTAAGGAAGCCCAGGTCAGGGCGCTGCTGGAGGGGCCACACCCGACGGTCCCGGCCGGTCTGGCGGCGGCCGCTGCGGCCCACGGCCGGCGGATGCTGCGCCGCCGCCGGGCGCTGCGCCGGTTCGGCTGGGCGGTGCTCTGCGCGGCGGCGCTGGCCTTCACGCTGTGGGCGGCGCTCACGCACCCCTGGGTCACGCCGCCCGCCGACGTGTCGCCGCCCCTGGAGGGCTGGTAGCCCTCCGGGGGCGGCTGAGGGACGGCGGTCCCGGGGCCGGGGCCCCGTGGGACCTAGCCCAGGGCCTGGGTGAGGTCCGCGATGAGGTCGTCGGCGTTCTCGATGCCGACGGAGACGCGGATCAGGTCCGCCGGGACCTCCAGGGCCGAGCCGGCCACCGAGGCGTGGGTCATCCGGCCCGGGTGCTCGATGAGGGACTCGACGCCGCCGAGGGACTCGGCCAGGGTGAAGATCTTGGTCCGGCCGCAGACCGCCACCGCCTCCTCCTCGCCGCCCGCGACCTGGAAGGAGACCATGCCGCCGAAGTTGCGCATCTGCTTGGCGGCGATCTCGTGGCCCGGGTGCTCGGGCAGGCCCGGGTAGAGGACCTTGGTGACCTTCGGGTGGCGCTTGAGCACCTCGACGATCTTCGCGGCGTTCTCCGCGTGCCGGTCCATGCGCACGGCGAGGGTCTTGATGCCGCGCAGCACGACCCAGGAGTCGAAGGGCCCGGCGACCGCGCCCATCGCGTTCTGGTGGTAGGCGAGTTCCTCACCGAGGGCCTCGTCGGCGGTGACGAGCGCGCCGCCGACGACGTCGGAGTGGCCGCCCATGTACTTGGTCAGCGAGTGCACGACCACGTCGGCGCCGAGCGCGAGGGGCTGCTGGAGGTAGGGGGACGCGAAGGTGTTGTCCACGACCAGCCTGGCGCCGGCCGAGCGCGCGATGCCGGCGATCATCTCGATGTCGGTGATGCCGAGCAGCGGGTTCGAGGGGGTCTCGACCCAGATGAGCTTGGTCTTCGGGGTCAGGGCCGCCCGCACGGAGTCCGCGTCGGAGGTGTCGGCCACCGACCACTCCACGCCCCAGCGGGAGACGACCTTCGCGAAGAGGCGGAAGGTGCCGCCGTAGGCGTCGTTGGGGATGACCACGTGGTCGCCCGGGGAGAGCAGCGTGCGCAGCAGGCAGTCCTCGGCGGCGAGCCCGGACGCGAAGGCGAGGCCGCGCCGGCCGCCCTCCAGCGCCGCGAGGTTCTCCTCCAGCGCGGTACGGGTGGGGTTGCCGCTGCGGCTGTACTCGTAGCCTTCGCGCAGTCCGCCCACACCGTCCTGCTTGTACGTGGACACCTGGTAGATCGGGGGCACGACCGCGCCGGTCCGCGGGTCCGCCGTGTTGCCCGCGTGGATCGCGCGGGTCTCGAAGCTCTGGTGCTCGTGGCTGTCGTCGCTCATGGGGCAGATGCTATGCCCCGGCCGGGCCGTGGTCCTCTTCCGGCCTGACGGTGCGCCGACGGGACGCTGACCGCGGCGGTCCCGGGAACATTCGCGTTTGCCCCGCCCCGTCTGGTTCGCTGGATGACATGCAGATGATCTGGGTCCTGATGGGACTCGCCCTGGCCGCGGCCATGACGTTCCAGTTCGTACGGGCCAGGCGCGGCGGTGGCGGCCCGCGGCTGGTCGCGCCCGGCAGCCCCGACGCCGCCGACCCCGCCGACTACGGCTTCGCCCGCCAGGAGGACCTGGACATCCGGGTGCCGGGGCCGGACCGGGACCTGATGGACGCCCTGGAGAACGTCCAGCGCACCGGCAGCTGGAAGGCCGCGTCCGCGCTGCTCTCCGGCACCCCGAAGGACGGCGAACGGCGCTGGCAGCGGGTACAGGCCTTCGGTGGGGCGGCCGCGCTGGAACTCGTCCGGCAGCCCGGGACCGGCGCGGTCTGGCTCAAGGGGTGGCGGCTGGAGCAGGAGAAGGACGCGGGCGGCGCGCAGGTGCACGCGGAGCTGCTGGTGCAGCAGGCGTGGCGGCACTCGGGCGGGGTGGGCTCCGACGACCACCGGATCATCGTGGAGGAGGCCCGCGACGCCTGCCGCAAGGCGGCCCTGCTGGCCCCGGGCGACCCGGTCCCCTTCATCACGGAGCTGGCGGTCGCGCGGGCGCTGGGGTACTCGGAGGCCGAGTTCGACGCGCTGTGGGCCAAGGTGATGGACGTGGCCCCGACGCACATGGGCGCGCACCTGGCGGCCCTGCACTACTGGTGCGAGAAGTGGCACGGTTCGCGGGAGAAGGCCGACGCCTTCTCGCACGCGGCGGCGGCCCGCGCGCCGCAGGGCTCGCTCCTGGCGGCGCTCCCGCTCTTCGCGGTGTACGAGCACCTGCCCGACGTGGTCCTGGTGAGCAGCTTCTGGCAGAGCGCGGTCGTCACGCGGGCGGTGGAGGGCGCGCTGTACGCGGTGCACACGGCGCGGCCCGACGACCCGATGCTGGCGCACGTGCGGCACCTGCTGCTGCTGTTCCTGGTGAACATGGAGCGGTGGGCGGAGGCGATGGAGCAGGTCCGGCACGTGGACGGCTACGTGGGCGCCCTGCCCTGGTCGGCCTCGGAGGACCCGGCGGCCTCGTACGCGGTGTGCCGGGCCATGGCGGTGGCCGGCTACGAGGCCAACGGCGGCTCCCCGGCGACACTCCCCCACTGAGCGGGAATCCCTCCCGGCCCCGGTCCGTTGACAGACGTACAAGGAGGGAATCCCCATGTTCTCGTACCGCCGCACGCCCGAGCTGCCCACCCGCGAGGAGGCCCTGAAGGGCCGCGCCCACGCGCAGTTCTCCCTGCCCGAGCGCCACACGGTCCTCGGCAACCCGCTCTCCGGCCCCTACCCGGCGCACCTGGAGGTCGCCGACTTCGGCCTCGGGTGTTTCTGGGGCGCGGAGCGCAAGTTCTGGCAGACCCCGGGGGTGTGGACCACCCTCGCCGGCTACCAGGGCGGCTTCACCGAGAACCCGGAGTACGAGGAGGTGTGCTCGGGCCAGACCGGCCACACCGAGGTCGTCCGGGTGGTCTTCGACCCGGCGCTGGTCTCCTACGAGACGCTCCTGAAGCTGTTCTGGGAGTCCCACGACCCCACGCAGGGCTTCCGCCAGGGCAACGACGTCGGCACCCAGTACCGCTCGGCGCTCTACACCCACTCCCCCGCCCAGCAGGCCACGGCGGAGGCCTCCCGCGCCGCCTACCAGCGGGTCCTCACCGCCTCGGGCTACGGCGAGATCACCACGGCCGTCCTCCCGGCGTCGGCCCGCCCCTTCTGGCCGGCGGAGCCGTACCACCAGCAGTACCTCGACCGCAACATTAACGGCTACTGCGGCATCGGCGGCACGGGCGTGAGCTGCCCGATCGGCGTCGCCGGGGCCGACGGCTGATCGACGCCGGGCAGACCTCAGGACGGCCGACACTCAGCGAAAGCATTGGCGATTCGATGCCATCGACAGTCAGCCGTCCTGAGGTCCTTTTCAGTCAAGACTGCCGACGCCGAGCATGAGCTGCCATACGACTCGCCACGATTCAGGACATGGCGACATCGGGGGCACGAAGCAGTCGGCTTGGCGGGTTGGGGCGATGGTGGGGAGTCCTGGCTGGCGCGCTACTGATCGCCGCATGGATCAACAAAGCGGCTGGCCCCGCAGTGGTAGTTGCCCTCTCAACCGCCGTCTTGATCTGGTGCTTCTTTCAAGCCCCTGTGACATGCGGTGCTTCCGTCAGGGGGAGGGAAGACGGCCGCCGCAATAACGCGACGGGGCTTCTACTGGGCTGCCACATTCGTCAGCACCGCTGGCAGAAGCTCAAGATGCTGGTCCTTCGGCGCCAGGTAGGCACGTTCTGCTCAGGGCTGTTCTCAGACGGCAAGGCCGCCCTCGTGACCCTCGCGGCAATCGGTAGCTTCCTGTCAGGGCTCGTAGCCCTCGTCCGTGGCGTCATCCACTGAGCACCACCCGGCGGGCGCCCAAGGCACCGACTCGACCTTGTAGTGCCCTCGGGTCGTGGCGGACTGCGCACGCAGTGTCTCCGTGTCCCACTCGCTATCTTCCACAGCTCAGCTCAGGGATGCCTGGCACCACCGCGCGGTCCTGGATGAGTTCGGCGCTGCACTTCGAGCCTAAGAAAGTCGTCACATCTACAGATGTATGGACCAGTCCTGCGTGGCAGCATCCTCCTTTGCGTCCGGAGCTCGTCTTTCCCGTTTTGGAAAGGATCAGCCCTTGACCTCACGGTGACCGCCTCGGGAGCATCGAACACGACAGGCGTACGCCGACGTGTGGGGGGCAAGGATGCTGCGGAAGCTGTCTGGTGACCCGGAGTGCAGGAACGGAACGTGCCCGACGCTGTGGGGTACTGAGGACGCCAAGGACTACGTAGTGCAGGGCTACGTCATCACTGACCCCGAGCGGCTGGCACAACTTGACCTGCCCGAGGGCGAGACCGCCGTCGTGATCCCGGCCGCGGTGCTGGAGGAGTACTTTCGTGCTCAACGGTGAGGCGTTCGGTCAGCTCTTCGAGACCTTCGCGCGGACCGCCTTCCGGCTGGAGACGCTCTCCGTCTACAGCGTGGAGGAGGAGCGCGAGGAGTTCGAACGCTTCCTGGCCAGCGGGGACATGGGCCCTGACTGGGACGACAACCCGTGGGTGCGGTCGATGACCGACAAGGGCAAGCAGGTCTCACGCGTCCATGTGCTCAGGTCTCCACTGACCGACTACCTGAGGTACGAACTGGCCGCCTACCCGGGCAACATCACGGCCGGCGAGACCATCGGCATCATCGATCAGGCTGAGCAAGACGTGACCGACCTGCCTGATCACGACTTCTGGTTGTTCGACGACCAGCATGTGTACCGGATGCACTACACACCCGAAGGTGCGTTCATCGGCGCCGAACTGCTCCCTGCCCACAGACTTGCCGAGTACCAGGGCTACCGAGACCGCGCCCTGGCCAAAGCGGTGACGTTCGCGGACTACTGGGAGCGGCACCACTGACCGCCGACTCGATCGGGAAAGCCCTGCGGGCGCTGCGCGACGCATCCGGACTCACGGGTGACTCGGTGGCCCGCAGGGCTTCCATGTCTGCCGGGAAGCTGTCGAAGATCGAGACCGGCAAGGTACGACCGACCGTCCAGGACGTGGACCTGGTCCTCACCGCCATAGGCGTGAGCCAGGAGATCAAGGAAGAGTTCCTGGCGGCAGCCCGCGCCGAAGCCACCGAGGCCACCGCATGGCGCCTACTGCGCCGCATGGGCCCGTGGAAGCACCAGAAGACCATCCGGGCCATCGAGGCCGGCACCACCACGCTCAGGCTCTTCCAGGGCCAGCTCGTCCCCGGACTCCTCCAGACGCCCGAGTACGCCTCTGCCGTCTTCTCCCTGCCACCGGCCTTGCCGGAGGAGAGCAGGGCCAAGACCGTGGCTGCTCGCCTCGAACGGCAATCGGCCCTGCACGAGCCAGGCCGGTCGTTCCGCTTCCTGATCTGCGAGCACGTATTGCGGTGGCGCATCAGCGAGCCTGTGATCATGGCACTCCAGCTGGACCGGCTGGTGTCCGTGTCCCGTCTGCCCAACGTCTCACTGGGTGTTGTGCCGTCCGACCGCCGTATGCCCGACTTCCCCATGACCTGCTTCAGCCTCCACGACGACCGGCTCGTCATCGTGGAAACGTTCCACTCCGAGGTCACCACCCGCGACCCGAAGGACGTCCAGCTCTACCTCGGCACCTTCGAGCGGTTCGCCGCAGTGGCGGTCTACGGCGATGCCATGAGAGCCCTGGTCGAGGGCATCCGGGACGGATTCTTGCCCCAACAGGAAAGGTCCTAGAACGAGCTGCTCACCGGGTGAAGCATCAGTGGTGCCGACACCCGAGGAAGGGAATCCCAGTGAGCAGCCCCAGCACCACGATGGACCCGCCGGTTCAACTGTCCCTTCCTCGCACACCCCCTGCACCTGCGCCGGGTTGCGGTGTCTGCGCCGCCCTCGCGAAGCAGCGCACAGCGGCGTACGGCGCCGGGGACCTGTCCGCCGTCTCGGACTGCAACGTCGAGTTGGCCGCGCACCCCAAGAAGCACCCCGGGGTGCGGTAGTGGACATGCAGACCTGGAGAGACGGACGCACAGCGGCTCTGAGCGCCTCCGAGGCCATTCGCGAGGCGCTTGCCTCCCTGGACCTGCCGGAGAGCGCCTACGCGGCGATACGGCCGCAGGTGACTCCCCGAGGCGAGCCGCTCGTACACCTGGGCTCGATCCCCGCTGCTCACGTCGAGCAGATCGCAGAGGCGCTGCGAAGCACCCGGACACACCGAGAGCGGGCCAGCGGTGCCCTTCCCATCTGAATCAAGGAGGACCAGATGACCGACCTGTACGGACTCGACATCTCCGGAGCCCACTTCAGCAAGGCGTGTGGAGGCAACACGCACCCGGACGGCGAGGCGTGCGTGACCCTCTCCAAGATCGGCCCGGACTCGTGGGCCCTGGGCGACAGCAAGCGGCCGGCTGCCGAGCCGCTGCGCTTCACCACGGCCGAGCTGGACGCGGCTGGCATCGACCCCGCGCGGTTCGGGCTCTCCGCCTGACCCCCTGATCACCCCCTCCCTGACGGCCCCGCCCACATGCAGACGGGCGGGGCCGTCGCCTTCCCCAGGAACGGAGCACGCAGTGCACATCCACGGGTACGCCTGGCTGGGTGAGAAGAAGGCGTTCGACAAGGAGAGCCTGAGGCGGCCGCCGGGCGCTCCGCCCACAGCGAGCAGTCCCTCGGATGTGATCGAGCGCTTCCGCTCGGCGGTGACGGAGTTTCCCGTGACGGACGTGCCACCGCTTCAGACAGCGCACTGGCTGATGAAACCGGCGTCGATCATCCGGGGCACGTGGCAGGAACCCAAAGAAGCCGGGGAGTGGCTGGGTCTTCAGCTCACTCAGTTCGCACCCCGCTTGGCCTCCGAAGAGGAGCAGGATGCGACCCGTCTGATGCTTCTGGCGAAGGCCGCTGTGGAACGGCTGACATGGGGTGGAGACATCTCCCTCGGCCACTATCTCAAGGGCACGCTCTTCCACTCGGTTGCGCTGGTGACCTGCTCTCCCAACCACGCCGGACCCGACCTGCCCTGTCCCATTCGGTAGACCGACATACAGCAGCCCCGGCAGGTGCAGCAGACCTGCCGGGACGCCTGTGCGCCCGTCTCAGGCGCTCTCTCCAAGGTGACGGTACAAAGTGGCACGGCCGACCCCCAGGGCCTTGGCAATAGCCGTGACGCTCTCTCCCTTGGCGTACCGGGCACGGGCCATGGCGAGCTTGTCGTCATCGACCACGGATGGACGTCCACCGACGTTCCCCTTGCGGGCCGCAGCGTTCAGGCCTTCCAGCGTCTTCTCCCGAATGCCTTCCCGCTCCACCTCGGCACTCACAGCCAGTACAGCGAAGACGATGGCCCCAGCCCCGCTGGGGTCGTAAACGCCTTGGAGGGGGCCGGAGAGGAGTTCCAGTTGGATGCCGTCTGCCTGAAGGGTGGACGACAAGGTCATCAGCTCTGCCGCACTTCGGGCGAGGCGTTTCATCTCGACCACGGTCAGGACAACCGGCTGTCCGGGTGCGGCTGTCTTGATCTCCCGTGCCAGGGTGAGCGCCTTCTCCAGTTCGGGCCGCTCTTTCACACGGGTACTGATCTTCTCCGAGAACACCCGCGTGCAGTCGGCACGCGCCAGCGAATCCAGACCACCCTGGACGAAACCGACGACCCGGATCCCGAGTGCCACACCCGGTGGTACTTCTACGCCGACCGCCGCCGCTGGCGGCGCGGCTGCGTCGACGCGTTGCTCCGCGCCGCCGCCGACGACAGCCTGCCCGGCGTCTTCGTCACGGACCCGGACCTCACCCGCATCCACCACCCGTACGACGGCGGCGCCGACGTCATCCTCCCCACCCCCGGGGAACGGGACCGGATGCGCGACCGGCACTCCGCCTGGCTGTCGGCACACCCTTCGGGCTACTGAGCACGCCGGGGCCCGTGGCCGGTCAGCGGACCGTCACTCGGGCGCGGGCCCAGGAGGTGTGGTCGAAGGCGGAGTTGCCGTTGGCGTCCTCGACCACCAGGTGGAGGAGGCGGACGTCGCGGACGTCCACGTCCAGCGCCACCGGGCCCGTGGCCGCGGTCAGCGTGCCGGTCGTGAAGAGGGTGCGGCCGTCGGCGCGGACGAGCGCGCGGGTGGCTCCGGCCGCCGACTGGTTCTTCGAGAAGTCGTCGATGCCGACCAGCGCCGTGAAGCGGTCCGCGCGGCCGCCCAGGTGGTAGACGACCTCCGACGGGGCGTGCACGCCCAGGCCCTTGGCGTACGTGACGCCGCCGAAGGCGATCGGGGTGCCGTCGCCCGCCTCCTTGCGGCCGTTGGAGCGGTCCCGTTCGACGGGGCCCCAGCCGTTGGCGGCCGAGACCCAGGGCAGGTCGCTGAGGTAGGCGTCGGCCGTGGGCGCGGCCGGGAGGGGGGTGAAGCGGGTCGAGGCCGTGAAGCGGAACTCGGAGGTGGTCGCGGTCGCCGTCACCGGGCCGGACGCCGTCCCGGGGGCGGTGACCGTCCAGACCGTGGTCAGCGTGGCCCCAGGGGCCAGGGAGGCCGCCGTGGCCGGGCCGGCGGGGACCGCCGTCCAGCCCGCCGGCAGCGCCGGTTCCACCCGTACGTCCGTCCAGGCGCGGGCGGTGCCGTTGGCCATCCGGGTGGTGAGCGTGACCCCGTCCGAGGCCACCGTGAGGCCCCACCCGCGGCGCGGGTAGGAATCCGCCCAGGAGGACCGCAGCAGGGTGGTCAGGGAGGCGACCACCGACGGGTTCGCCGCCGCCACGTCGCGCTGCTCCCCCTGGTCCGCGGCGAGGTCGTACAGCTCGAACTGCCACTGCGCGTCGGGGACCGCGCGGTCCCGCGCAGGGGCGAACCGTACGCCCTTCCAGCGGCCCTGGCGGACCGCCTCGGCCACCCGCTTCGCCCGGCCCGCGTCCTGCGCGTCGGCGCGGGGGGTGACGCCCTGCTCGTCCCGGTACCAGTACAGGTGCCCGTGGAGCGGGGCGAGCGCGGGCGTGCCGGCGAGGACGGGGGCCGCGGAGAGGCCGTCGGTGTCCGAGGGGGCGGGGGCGCCCGCCAGGTCGGCGAGGGTGGGCAGGAGGTCGTGGAGGGGGGTGGGGCGGGAGCTGGTGGTGCCCGCCGCGATCCGCCCGGGACCCCAGGCGATCAGCGGGACCCGTACGCCGCCCTCGTAGAGGTTGCGCTTGTAGCCGCGCAGCGGGCCGTTGGCGTCGAACAGGTCGGGGTCCACCCCGCCCTCCTCGTGCGGGCCGTTGTCGGAGGCGACCAGCACCACCGTGCGCTGCGCGATCCCGTGCGCCCGCAGCCGGTCCACGACCGCGCCGACCTGCGCGTCGAGGAGGCTGATCTGCGCCGCGTGCGCCTTGTCGGACTGCGACCAGTTCCGGGAGGCGTACGGGCCGACGTCGGGGATGTCGCTGGGCGCGTGCGGGAGGTTCGGGGTGAGGAAGAGGAGGAACGGGTCGGGGCCCGCGGCGTGCTCGTCGATGAAGCCGAGGGCACGGTCGGCGATCACTTCGGGGGCGAAGGTGCCGGTGGGGAGGGTCTCCTTGGCGGCGTTGTGCCAGAGGTAGGCGGGGTGGTACTCGTGGGCGTGCCCGTGGTCGATGTACCCGTAGAACTCCTCGAAGCCGCGTGCGCCCGGGTGGCTGGGCTGGTCGGCGGCCTCGGGGCCGAAGCCCCACTTGCCGAACAGGCCCGTGCGGTAGCCGCGTGCGCGCAGCACTTCCGCGACGGTGGTGTCCCCGTCGCGCAGGGAGCCCTGGCCGCCGCTGTCGGGGTTGGCCCGCACGGGGGCGTGGCCGGTGTGCAGGCCGGTCAGGAGTGCGGCGCGGGAGGGGGCGCAGACGGCGGCCGCGGCATAGGCGTCGGTGAAGCGGAGGCCTTCGGCGGCGAGGCGGTCGATGCGCGGGGTGGTGATCAGCTTCTGGCCGTACGCGCCGAGGTCGCCGTAGCCGAGGTCGTCGGCCAGGACCACCACGAGGTTCGGGAGCGGCTGCGCGGCGTCCGGTGTCGCCGCTGCCGCCGCTGCCGGGAGCTGGGGCAGGGCGGCGAGGCCGACGGCGGCCGCGGACCCGGCGAGGAAGTGACGGCGGCTGGGCATCTCGAACTCCTGGGCTGCGGACGGTCGGTGACCAGATCATCGGCAGCCGGGGGGCGTGAGGGCCATGCACGGGGCATGAAGAACGTGTGACACCGCCCCCCGGCGGGGGCCGGGGGCGGTGTCACAGGGCGCAGCGGAGGGCCGGGCGGGCCCGGACGATCCGGACGGTGCGTCAGATGGTCGCGGTGTCGATGACGAAGCGGTAGCGGACGTCGCTGGCGAGCACCCGCTCGTACGCCTCGTTGACCTGATCGGCGGCGATCACCTCGATCTCGGCGCCCAGCCCGTGCTCGGCGCAGAAGTCCAGCATCTCCTGGGTCTCGGCGATGCCGCCGATCATCGATCCGGCGAGGGTCTTGCGGCCGCCGATGACGGAGAACAGGTTCAGCGCGACCGGCTCCTCCGGGGCGCCGACGTTCACGAACGCGCCGCCGAACTTCAGCAGGCCCAGGTACGCGTCCAGCGGGAGCGGCGCCGAGACGGTGGAGAGGATCAGGTCGAAGCTGCCGGCGAGCTTCTCGAAGGTGGTCTCGTCGCTCGTCGCGTAGTAGTGGGAGGCGCCCAGCCGCAGGCCGTCCTCCTTCTTGCGCAGGCTCTGCGACAGGACGGTGACCTCCGCGCCGAGTGCGCTCGCGATCTTCACGCCCATGTGGCCGAGGCCGCCGAGGCCGACGACGGCGACCTTCTTGCCGGGGCCCGCCTGCCAGTGGCGCAGCGGGGAGTAGAGGGTGATGCCGGCGCACAGCAGCGGCGCGGCGACGTCGAGGGCGAGGCCGTCGGGGATGCGGACGGTGTAGTTCTCGTCGACGACGACGTGGGTGGAGTAACCGCCGTACGTGGGCTCGCCGTTCTTGTCGACGGCGTTGTACGTGCCGGTGATGCCCTTGGCGCAGTACTGCTCCTGGCCGGCGAGGCACTGCTCGCACTCGCGGCAGGTGTCGACGATGCAGCCGACGCCCACCCGGTCTCCGACCGCGAACCTGCTGACGCCCGGGCCGACTTCGGCGACGATGCCGGCGATCTCGTGGCCGGGGACCATCGGGAAGATGCCCTCGCCCCAGCCGTCGCGGACCTGGTGGATGTCGGAGTGGCAGATGCCGGCGTACTTGATGTCGATGAGGACGTCGTGCTCGCCCACCGGGCGGCGCGGCACGGTGGTGCGCTCCAGCGGGGCCTTGGGGGCGGGGGCGGCGTAGGCGGCGACCTGGGTGACGGACATGGGGTGCTCTTTCCTGGGACGAGGACGCCGGCCGGCCCGATCGGGGCGGGCCGTGGCGTCCGTGCTGCGATGGACGCCACGATGCCGCGCCGCGGGCGGGCGACCCAGCCCCCTGCCGATCCTAGGACTGGTGAACCTACCCCTGGCGGGGTCAGGCTCGGCCCCGCGTCCGGACCCCCCGGCGGGGATACTTTCGGTATGGACCACCTTGATCAGCGTGCCGAACTGGGAGAGTTCCTGCGGACCCGCCGGGCCCGTCTGCGCCCCGAGGACGTGGGTCTGCCCGACTACGGGCGTCACCGCCGGGTGCCGGGGCTGCGCCGTGAGGAGCTGGCCCAGCTGGCCGGGGTGTCGGTGGCGTACTACACGCGCCTGGAGCAGGGGCACGGCCAGAACGTGTCCGCCGAGGTGCTGGACGCCATCGCGCGGGCGCTGCGCCTGGACGGCGCGGAGTCGGCGCACCTGAACCACCTGGCGAGCCCGCGGACCCGTAACCGGCGCAGCCGGGCCCGGCGCCCGCAGCAGGTCCGGCCGGGGCTGCGTTCGCTGCTGGAGGCGATGGACGGGGTGCCGGCGTACCTGGTGGGGCGGCGCCAGGACGTCATCGGCTGGAACCCGCTCGCCGCGGCCGTCTTCGGGGATTTCGGGGCGCTGCCGCCGGCCGAGCGGAACCTGGTGCGGCTGGTGTTCCTGGACCCGGCCACGGCGGAGCTGTACGCGGAGTGGGAGTGCAGGGCGTGCGAGGTGGTCAGCAACCTGCGCATGTACGCCGGCCAGTTCCCGGACGACGAGCAGCTCTCCGCGCTGGTGGGGGAGCTGTCGGTGAAGAACGAGGAGTTCCGGCGGCTGTGGGCGGCGCACACGGTGGCGGACGACAAGACGCACGGGGTGAAGCGGCTGCGGCACCCGTTGGTGGGTGAGCTGTCGCTGTCGTTCGAGACGCTGACGCTGCCCGACGACCCGGCGCAGTTCCTGGTGACGTACCACGCCGAGCCGGGCTCGCCCTCGGCGGACGCGTTGCGGATGCTGTCGTCCTGGACGGCGCCGTCGCCGAGCGCCGCCGCGTCGCCGTCGCCGGCCCCGTCCGCGGCCGCGTCCGCGTCCGCCGAGCAGCCGGGCTGAGGGGCGTGGCCGGGCCGGCTGTACCCGCCCCGCGCCCCCGCCCCGCGCGTCAGAGCTTGAGCTGGAAGAGCCCCGCGTCGCGCTCGTGCCGGTAGCCAAGGGCTTCGTTCACGGCGCGCATCGGGGCGTTCTCGTCGGCCACGGTGGTGCCGACGCGCCGCAGCTGCGGGTGGCGGGCGGCGGCCTCGGCGAGCATCCGCAGCTTGACCGCCCGTCCCAGGCCGTGCCCCCGGTGCGCGGGGACGACGACGGTGTCGTACTGGAGGGCGCGCGGGCCGTGCGGGTCCGGCAGTACGAGCACGGTGTACGCGGCGACCTCCCCGGCCGGGGTGACGGCCGCGACGACGGTGATGTCCCCGCCCCGGTCCAGGACCAGTTGCTGCGCGGCGTGCACCCGCTCGGGCGTCCACGTCGGGAACTGCTCGTCGCTGTCGCCGCTCGGGGCGTCCTCCATCGCCGCGTGGGCGACGGCGGTGGCCGGGGCCCAGGCGTCGGGGACCAGGCCGGGCCAGGTCAGGAGCTCGTAGCCGGGGGTGTCGGGGACTTCGGGGGCGGCCTGCGGGAGCTCCTGGACGTACCAGCCGATCGGCAGGACGTTCTCGAAGCCGAGAGACTCGGCGAAGGCCTGGCCGGGGCCGCCCGTGTCGGCGATGGTGGCGACCGAGGTGCGGCCCTGCTCCCGCAGTTCCTCACGGATCCGCTGCCACAGGGCCGTGCCCACCCCCCGCCGGCGCGCGTCGGGCCGTACGGTCAGCTCCTCCAGGAACGCGGTGTGCGTGTTGCCCGGCTCGGTGAAGAGCAGCAGGGACGCGTGCCCGTCACCGTCCTCGGTGACCCAGTGGCAGAGCCGGCCGCGGACGGGTGCCACGCGCAGCCGCCCGGCGGCCTCCACCCGGGCGGGCGGGGGCAGGCCGGGCAGGGCGGTGGCGTCGGCGGCGTGGGCGGCGACCTGGACCGCCCACCAGGCGTCCACCTCGGCGTCGGTCGGGGGCACGGACAGCATGTGGATCTTCGTCATACCCGGACCCTAGGCCGTGCCCGACCGGTCCGTTCAGGGGTTTTCGGTGATGGTCACCCTGCCGTGCCGGATGGTCGCCAGGCGGGGCGCCCGGCGGGCGAGGGCGCTGTCGTGGGTGACCATCACGAAGGTCAGCCCGTGCTCCTTCCAGAGCCCTTCCAGCAGGTCCATGATCTCGTCGCGCATGGATTCGTCGAGGTTGCCGGTGGGCTCGTCGGCGAGGAGCACCTTGGGCTTCTTGACCAGTGCCCGCGCGATGGCGACGCGCTGCTGCTGGCCGCCGGACATCTCGCCGGGCAGGTGGCCCATCCGCTCGCCCAGCCCCACCGACTCCAGGGCCTCGGCGGCCCGTGCGCGCCGCTCGCCGGCCTTCGGGCCGAGGGGGACGAGGGCCGTCTCGACGTTCTCCTGGGCGGTGAGCGTCGGGATGAGGTTGAAGGACTGGAAGACGAAGCCGATGTTCTCGGCGCGGACCCGGGTCAGGCGGGCCTCGGAGACGGTGGCCAGGTCGAGTCCGTCGAGGACGACCTGTCCCGTCGTGGGCCGGTCGAGCGCGCCGAGCATCTGGAGCAGGGTGGACTTGCCGCCGCCGGTGGGTCCCTGGATGACGAGCCTGCCGCCGTCCTCGATGGTCAGGTCGACGCCGGCGAGCGCGTCGATGGTTTCCTTGCCGCGCCGGTAGCGCTTGGTGACTCCGGTGAGCTGGTACATCTGGTTCCCTCGGTTGCTGTGGAGGTACGCGGCCACGTGCGTGGCCCGTACGGACGGGTGCGGACCCGGCAGGGGGCGGGGCGGGCGCGGACGGGCGCGCCGGCGTCGCGGTCGCCGGCGCGGGCCGCCGTGCGGGCTACTCGACGCGGCGCAGGGCGTCCGCGGGCCGCAGCCGGGAGGCGCGCCAGCCGCCGAAGCCGCCTGCGACGAGGCCTCCGGCCACCGCGAGGGCGACGGCCAGGCCGATGGTGGCGAGCGAGACGGGAGCGGTGAGCGCCACGTCCACGGCCTTGCCGGCCGCCTGGCGGGCGGCGCCGCCGAACATCCGGCCTCCGCCGCGCGCCCCGCGGCCGCCGCCTCCGCCCGCGAGCCGTGCGGTGAGGCTGGGGCTGATGGCGGTGATCGCGTAGGCGGCGGCGAGTCCGACGCCGATCCCGAGCACTCCGCCGATCAGGCCGTTGACCAGGGCCTCTCCGGCGACCTGGCGGGTGACGCGGCTGCTCTTCCAGCCGAGCGCCTTGAGGGTGCCGAACTCCCTGACCCGGCGGGAGACGGCCGAGGAGGTGAGCAGGCCGGCGACGAGGAAGGCCGCGGCGAGGACGGCGTACGAGAGCCACGTGCCGACGGTGGAGGCCAGCGAGGAGGCCGTGGAGAGGGAGCCGGAGACGGTGTCCGCGAGGTCGGCGGAGGTGGTGACCGTGGTGTCGGGGACGTTCTTCTGGATGGCCTGCTTGACGGAGCCGATGGCCTGGGAGTCCTTCGCCTGGACGTAGACCGTGGTGATCTTGTCGGCGGCCCCGGCCAGGGTCTGGGCCTGCTTGAGCGGGACGTAGACGTTGGCGGTGGCGTCACCGCTGTCGGCGGTGGCGATGCCGATGACCTTGAACGGCGTGTTCTTGATGGTCAGCGTGGCGTCCACGGCGAGCTTGTTCTGGCCGGCGTACGCGCTGTCCACGACGGCGACGGCGGTGTCGCTCTCGCCGGCCTGGAAGGTGCGACCGGAGGTGATCTTGGAGGTGGTGAGCGGGCCGAGCGCGGGGTGCGCCACGTCCGCGCCGTAGACGGAGAAGGAGTTGACGTCGAAGTTCGCGCCGCCGCCCTCGACCGTCCCGCCCTGGCCGCCGCCCGCGCCGCCCTGGCC
>NZ_JBFRER010000113.1:0-25938 GCF_052114405.1 Streptomyces sp. M-16
GGGTCAGGGCGGTGGCGGCGACGACGGCCGCGGCGGCGGCGCGGGCGCGGTGGGCTGCGAGCATGTGGGGGCGCTCCTCGGTCATGCGTTGACATGTACGCGATCAGATTCGGCCAGCGCCGCACCTATGTCTACTGGTCGGTAGGAAATTTTTGGTGGCCACGCGGTGAAGCCTCCCCCTCCGACCCCGCCCCGGACCCCCGGCGGGGCCCGGGGCGGGTCGGTTCGGGGTCCGGTCCCGCCTAGGGATCGCACTCCAGCACCGTGCGGCACAGCCCGCACCGCGCCCGCAGTGCCCCGCCGCCCGTCGGCACCCGCAGCCACTGCCCGCACACCGGACACGGGAAGCTCACCCGCACTTCCCCGTCCCCGCCCCGCCCGAACCGGTACGCCCCGTGCGCCGGTGCCGCCCCCGCCCGCCGGGCACGGGCGTAGCGCAGCCGTTCCGTCCGGCCCGCGCCGGCCAGGGGTGCCCGGCGCCACTCCCGGTCGGCGAGCGCGCGGCCTCGTACGTAGGCCTCGTAGGCCCGGGGGCTGGTGAACCAGGGGGAGGGGTCCTCCCCGAAGAGGCGGGCGCGGCGGGCGAGGACGTAGCCGAACTCCTCCGGGGTGAGGTAGCCGAGCTTCTGGTGGGTCAGGGCGTCCTCGCGGTAGGCGTCCAGCAGCAGCCAGCCGGCCCCGAGGAAGGCGGCGGCCGTGTCGGTGAGGACCTCGTCGTCGGCGGTGGTGGGGAAGCGCAGGCCGAGGCGGTGCAGCAGTACGTGCGCGGCCTCGTGGGCCAGGGCGGCCGCCAGGTCGCGGCGGTGGACGCGGAAACGGTCGTCGACCTCCACGAAGTACTCGGGACCCGCCGCGAGCTCCACGGTGGCCGCGTCCCGCATCGGCCGGAAGGCGACCACCATCCGCGCGTCGGGCAGCCGCAGCGCGCGCACCACGGCGGACGCCACCCGGTGCGCCCCCAGGTGCAGGTCCTCGTCGGGACCGAAGGCCGCCTCGGCGGGATCCAGGCTCGTGGCGTAGGCCCGGACCCCGTCGGCGGTCAGTGCGCGGAAGAGCGCGCGGATCGCCGCGCGGACCGTCTCCAGGTGCGGAAATCCGTGCTCGACCGGGCTGGTCCGGCGGCCGTCGTCCGTCATGCCGCCCCCCGGGCCGGAAGTTGTCCGAAAAGGCCTTCTTGAAGCCCGCGTCGACGCAGGAGTGTCATGGACGTGTCATGAATCCGATGGCGCGCACAGCCCAACCCCCCACGAAAGGCAGTGTGTTGACCGTGGCCACTCTCGCAAGAGTCCTCAAGCGCACCCTCGCCGCCGGCGCCGTGGCCCTCGCGGCCGTCAGCCTCCAGCCCACCGGCGCCAGCGCCGCCCCCGCCCCCGTCGTCGGCGGAACCCGCGCCGCCCAGGGCGAGTTCCCCTTCATGGTCCGCCTCTCCATGGGCTGCGGCGGCGCCCTCTACACCCAGCAGATCGTGCTGACCGCCGCCCACTGCGTCGACGGCTCCGGCAACAACACCTCCATCACCGCCACCGGCGGTGTCGTCGACCTCAACAGCTCCAGTGCCGTCAAGGTCAAGTCCACCAAGGTCCTCCAGGCTCCCGGCTACAACGGCAAGGGCCGCGACTGGGCCCTGATCAAGCTCGCCAAGCCCATCAACCAGCCCACCCTCAAGATCGCCGAGACCAAGACCTACGACAACGGCACCTTCACCGTCGCCGGCTGGGGCGCCGCCCGAGAAGGCGGCGGCCAGCAGCGCTACCTGCTCAAGGCCCAGGTCCCCTTCGTCTCCGACGCCTCCTGCCAGAGCTCCTACGGCTCCGACCTCACCCCCGGCGAGGAGATCTGCGCCGGCTTCGCCCAGGGCGGCGTCGACACCTGCCAGGGCGACTCCGGCGGACCGATGTTCCGCCGCGACGACGCCAACGCCTGGATCCAGGTCGGCATCGTCAGCTGGGGCGAGGGCTGCGCCCGCGCCGGCTACCCCGGCGTCTACACCGAGGTCTCCACCTTCGCCGCCGACATCAAGGCCGCCGCGGCCGGCCTGTAGCCCCGGCCCCGGCCTCCGCTCCCGCTCCCGCGCCTCCTCCTTCCGGCCGCCCCCGACGGGGCCGGAAGGGCGAGGCGCGCTGCCCCGAACGTGCGTAATGCCGGGGGAGCCGTCGCGCGCCCGGCCCACCGCCGCCCCCACCCCGTGACACCCTCCCGACGGCCCGCCGTGCGGTCGCGGGCCGACACCCGCCCCGGTCCGACGGGAAGGACCCACCGGCGGCAGCGGGCGACAGCGGGGAAGGCAGCGCATGACGATCAGCGTGGTCATCGCGGACGACCAGGAGATGGTCAGGACCGGCTTCCGGATGATCCTCGAAAGCCAGCCGGACATCGAGGTCCTCGCCGACGTCGTCGACGGAGAGGCCGCCCTCGCCGCCGTCGCCGAGCACCGGCCCGACGTCCTCCTCCTCGACATCCGCATGCCCCGGCTCGACGGACTCGAAGTCACCCGCCGCCTCTCCGGCAGCGACGGCCCGCGCATCGTCATCGTCACCACCTTCGACCTCGACGAGTACGTCCACGCCGCGCTCCACGGCGGCGCGTCCGGCTTCCTCCTGAAGGACGCGAGTCCGGCCATGCTGGTTGAAGCCGTCCGGGCGGCGGCCGCCGGCGACGCCCTCGTCTCCCCGGCGATCACCGTACGGCTGCTGCGCGAGATGGCCCCGCGCACCGCCGCCGCCCCGGCCGCCCGCCGCCCCGCCGAACCCCTCACCGAACGTGAGCGGGAGGTCGTACGCTGCGTCGCGCGCGGGCTGACCAACGCCGAGACCGCCGCCGAACTGTACGTGTCCCTCTCCACCGTCAAGACCCACCTCGCCAACGTCCAGGCCAAGCTCGACGCCCGCAACCGCGTCGAGATCGCCGCCTGGGCCTGGGAGAGCGGCCTCGCCGCCGGCCCCGCGTGACCCCCCGCCGCCGGCCCCCGCACCGGCCCGGCCCCCCACCACCCCCCGGCCCCCCGGCCCCCACACCCGGCGCCCGTACCGGCCCGGCCCCAGTCCGGCCGCCCGCCTCCGCGCCCGTCACCCCGACCGGCCCGCCCCCGCCGCACGGCACCGCGCACCCGGCCCCGGGCCGCCCCGGCAGACGATCCGCCGCTGCACCCGCTGCACCCGCTGCACCCGCTGCACCCGCTGCACCCGCCGCAGCCGGCACCCGTACCGGCCCGCGCCCAGCACCCGGCACCCCCACCGGCCCGCGCCCAGCGACCGGGGCCGCCCCGTGAGCCCGCTCGCGGCGTGGTCGCGGCGGCATCCCCGTGCCGCCGACCGGATCCGGATCCTGCTCCCCCTGCTCCTCCTCGGCCTCGTCACCTTCGAGGGCGTCGCCCTCGCCCGCCAGCCCAGCTTCCCGCACGCCGCCGTCTGGACCTCCGGCATCCTCGTCTGCCTCAGCGCCRCCCCCTGGCCCGGCCTCCCCCTCCTCGCCCGCGCCTGGTTCGCCGCCGCCACCACCTGGACCGTCACCCTCCTCCTGATCTTCGGCAACCCGCCCGACGTGGTCTGGGGCGCCGGCGAGGCCATCGGCCTGCTCGTCCTCCTGTCCCAGGTCCTGCTCCGCGCCCCCGTCCGCACCGCCGCCGTCCTCGGCCCCCTCCTCGGCCTCGGCTGCATGGCCGTACCCGTCCGCGACACCGACCCCGGCCGCTTCACCCTGCTCTTCTCCGTCCTCGCCGTCGTCGTCGGCGCCTACTCCCTCCTGCTGCGCCTCCAGGCCGTCCAGCGCGTGCGCGAGCTGCGCGCCGTACGCACCGCCGAACGCCTGGAGCTCGCCCGCGAGCTCCACGACCTCGTCGCCCACCACGTCACCGGCATCGTCGTCGAGGCCCGCGCCGCCCGCTTCACCAAGGTCACCGCCGAACGCGCCGCCGAGATCTTCGGCCGCATCGAAACCGCCGGCGGTGAGGCACTCGGCTCCATGCGCCGCCTCGTCACGATCCTGCGCCAGGAAGACGCCGCCCCCGCCGGCACCACCCCCGTCGCCGGCCTCGCCGACCTGCGCCGGCTCGCCGAACGGTTCTCCGCCACCGGCCCGCCCGTCGTCCTCTCCATCGAGGAGGGCCTCGACGACCGCCTCCCCGACCACGTCGCCGCCACCGCCCACCGCATCGTCCTCGAAGCCCTCACCAACGTCTCCAAACACGCCGCCACCGCCACCGCCGTCCGCATCGGCCTGCGCACCGTGCCCACCGGCCTCGAAGTACGCGTGGCCGACGACGGCGGCCGCCCCGCCCGGCTCTCCGACAAGGCCCGCGGCGGCGGCTACGGCCTCGCCGGGATGACCGAACGCGCCGAAGCCCTCGGCGGCTCCCTCACCGCCGGTCCCGCCCCCGAAGGCGGCTGGCTCGTCACCGCCGTCCTGCCCCTGTGAGGCCCCCGTCTCACGGACCGACTGGACGCGGTACCGGCCGCCCCCGCCACGTATTCTCGGGAACCATGAACAACAGCGACATCGACGAGGTCGACGAGAACGTCACCGCCGAACTGTCCCGACTGCGCGACAGCATCGACAACATCGACGCGGCCGTGGTCCACATGCTCGCCGAGCGCTTCAAGTGCACCCAGCAGGTCGGCCACCTCAAGGCCAAGCACCAGCTGCCCCCGGCCGACCCGGGCCGCGAGGCCAGCCAGATCGCCCGACTGCGCCAGCTCGCCGAGAACGCCAAGCTCGACCCGGCCTTCGCCGAGAAGCTCCTCAACTTCATCATCGCCGAGGTCATCCGCCACCACGAGACGATCGCCGCCGGCGAGGACCAGTAACCGGAACCCCCGCCCCCGGTGCCCCCGGCGGCGGGGGCACCGCCCGCCCCCTGGGCCGCGCCACGACCGTCAGGCAGCATGGGCCCCATGTCCGCACTGACGCGCAACGAAGCGCAGCTCCGAGCCCAGCTCCTCGACGTCCACCACTACGCCGTCACCCTCGACCTCACCACCGGCGACGAGAACTTCGACTCCACCACCCTCATCAGGTTCACCGCCCGCACCAGTGGTGACACCTTCGTGGAACTGAAGCCCGACGAACTGCGCTCCGCCACGCTCGACGGCCACCCCCTCGACCCGGCCACCCTCGACGACGGCCGCCTCCCGCTCACCGGCCTCACCGCAGGCCCCCACGAGCTGCGCGTCGACGCCCGCATGCGCTACTCCCGCACCGGCGAGGGCCTGCACCGCTTCACCGACCCCGCAGACGGGGAGACGTACGTCTACTCCCAGATGTTCATGGACGACGTCCAGCGCGTCTTCGCTGTCTTTGACCAGCCCGACCTCAAGGCCGTCTTCGAGTTCACCGTCACCGCCCCCGCCCACTGGAGCGTCCTCGCCAACGGCATCACCACCCGCACCGGCGACCGCGACACTGACGGCGCGGGCATCTGGACCTCCGCCCCCACCCCCGTCATCTCCACCTACCTCGCCGCCGTCGCCGGCGGCCCCTGGCACAGCATCACCACCGAACACGCCGGCCTCCCCTTCGGCCTCCACTGCCGGCGCTCCCTCGCGCCCTTCCTCGACGCCGACGCCGACGAGATCCTCTCCGTCACCACCGCCTGCTTCGACCGCTACCACGAGAAGTTCACCGAGCCCTACCCCTTTGACTCCTACGACCAGGCCTTCGTCCCCGAGTTCAACGCGGGCGCCATGGAGAACCCCGGCCTCGTCACCTTCCGCGACGAATTCGTCTTCCGCTCCGCCGTCACCGACACCGAGCGCCAGACCCGCGCCATGGTCGTCGCCCACGAGATGGCCCACATGTGGTTCGGCGACCTCGTCACCCTCGCCTGGTTCGACGACATCTGGCTCAACGAGTCCTTCGCCGAATACATGGGCTACCAGACCCTCACCGAAGCCACCCGCTTCACCGACACCTGGACCGAGTTCGGCGTCACCCGCAAGGCCTGGGGCTACGACGCCGACCAGCGCCCCTCCACCCACCCCGTCGCCCCCGGCCCCGACGACGTCCCCGACACCGCCTCCGCCCTCCTCAACTTCGACGGCATCTCCTACGCCAAGGGCGCCTCCGCCCTGCGCCAGCTCGTCGCCTGGCTCGGCGAGAAGGACTTCCTCGCCGGCATCAACACCCACTTCGCCCGCCACAAGTTCGCCAACGCCTCCCTCGCCGACTTCGTGGACTCCCTCGCCGCCCACACCGACCGCGACGTCCACGCCTGGGCCGAGATCTGGCTGCGCACCACCGGCGTCGACACCCTCACCCCCCACATCGAGGACGTCGCCACCGGCGACGGCCCCGGCGGCTGGACCCTCACCGTCGACCGCGACGGCAGCCGCCCCCACCGCATCACCGCCGGCACCTACACCCTCGCCCCCGACGGCCTCCTGGAACGCGCCGAACTCCTCGACCTCGACGTCCCCTCCGACGAGGTCCTCTCCGTCAGCGGCCCCCGCCCCGCACTGCTCGTCCTCAACGACGGCGACCTCACCTTCGCCAAGGTCCGCCTCGACGACACCTCCCTCGAAACCGCCCTGCGCGGCCTCTCCCGCATCCCCGACCCCCTCACCCGCGCCGTCGTCTGGGGCGCCCTGCGCGACATGGTCCGCGACGGCGAACTCGAACCCGAGGCCTACCTCGCCACCGCCGAGGCCCACCTCCCCGGGGAAACCGACCTCGCCGTCGTCCAGGGCGTCCTCACCTTCGCCCGCACCCACGTCGCCGACCAGTACACCGACCCCGACCGGCGCGCCGCCGCCCTCGCCACCCTCGGCTCCATCGCCCGCGACCTCCTGCGCCGCACCGAGGACGGCAGCGACCCCGGCCTGCGCCTCGCCGCCGTACGCGCCCTCATCTCCTGCGCCACCCAGCCCGACACCATCGCCGCCTGGCTCGCCGACGGCTCCATCGCCGGCGGCCCCGCCCTCGACCCCGAACTGCGCTGGAGCATCCTCGCCCGCCTCGCCGTCCTCGGAGCCGTCGACGAAGCCGCCGTCGACGCCGCCCTCGCCGCCGACCCCAGCGCCACCGGACAGGAAGGCGCCGCCCGCTGCCGCGCCGCCCTGCCCACCCCCGAGGCCAAGGCCGCCGCCTGGCAGCGCCTCTTCCACGACGACACCCTGTCCAACTACCTCTTCACCGCCACCGCCCAGGGGTTCTGGCAGCCCGAACAGGCCGACCTCGTACGCGAGTACGTCCCCCGCTTCTACCCCGACGCCGTCGCCCTCGCCGCCCGCCGCGGACCCGCCATCGGCCAGGCCGCCGGCCGCTGGGCCTTCCCCGCCCACGCCGTCGACGAGGCCAACCTCCAGGCCGGCCGCACCTGCCTGGAAGACCCCGCCATCCTGCCCCTGCTGCGCCGCCAGCTCGTCGACCGGCTCGACGACCTCGCCCGCGCCCTGCGCGTGCGCGGAGCCTGATCAGCGCAGACAGCCCACCACCCGCACCGACACCCGGGCCGTGGCCGTCAGGCCACTGTCCGGATCGGTGGCGGTGAACGTCAGCGGATACGTCCCGTCGGGCAGCAACGGCACCACGAAGCCGCCCGACGGGCCCGCCCCCAGCACCACCGGCCCGTCCGGCCCCGTCAGCCGCCAGTCTGTGTACTGCGGATCGCTCAGCGGCCGGTCCCCCGGCCGCGTCCGCGCCGTCCCCGCGAACACCTCCTCGCAGCCGCGCCGCAACTGCCCGCCCGCGCCCGGCCGCTGGATCGACACCACCGGCGGCTGCGGCTGCGCAGGGGGACCGGAGGAGGTACGGCCCGGCGTCCCCGGGACGCCCGTGCCGTTCGGGGCGCCCGACGTACGGGAGGACGGCGACGGCGCGGGGGAGCGGCCCGGGGCCGACGGGGTGCCCGCACTCCCCGACACCCCGGGGGACGCCCCCGGCGAGACCGTGACCGCCGTCGGCCCGGGCGGCACCACCGCCGCCGACGGCAGGTCAGGCCGTACGGGGACCGGCGCCGACGCCCCCTTCGAGGGCGAGGTCGGCGTCCCCGGGACCGACCCGCACACCACGGCCGCCACCAGCGGCTGCCCGGCCGGCATCGCCGACGGCCGCAGCTGCTGGTCGTCCGCGCCGTGCGCCCGCTCGTCGAAGTACCCGTTGCCCGTCCACGTCTCCCGGTCACTGTGCTCGATCCACACCGAATCCCGGTACAGGGCCCCCGCCCGCTGCTGGTTGACCCCCGTGACGTGCCAGTCCTTCACCGTCCGGCCCGACGGCACGCCCGCCGCCACCGGAGCGTCCGCCGACGCGTACAGCCAGCCGTCCCCGAAGAACCGCTGCGGGGCCTCCAACGCCCCCGACTCGTTGCCCGCCGGGAACCGGAAACCGCCGCCCACCACCAGCCGCCCCTTCGGACAGCGCACCACCGCCTCGGCGGCGCCACCCGCCGCGACCGGCACCTCCACGCTCGCCACCGACCAGTCGTTCACCTTCACGCACACCGGCCGCACCCCGACCGCGAAATTGGCCTGCGGCGGCTGCGGATCCACGATCCGCGTCCTGCGCACCACGTCCAACGAATCCGACATCGGGAAGGAACGATTGCTCAACTCCGTCCCCGGATTCACCGACACCTCCCAGAAAGCGGCGGTACCCCTGCCCGCCCCCGGCATCAGCCGGTCCAACGGCACCGGCGCCACCGCACGGTCGCCCAGGATCCGCCCCGCCCGGAACTCCGCCCCCACCATCGTGTAACCGCCGCCACAGGACGGCGTCGCCACCGCGTTCCCCGGCACACCCGCCAACGGCCCGTCCGTCGTCAGATCGTGGATGTTCCCGTCGAAACGGGAATTCGGCAACTTGTTCGGGCGATCCCGGAACGCGTGCGCCCGCCACGTGAAGTCCAGACCCGGCTCCAGCTCCGCCTTCGCGTTCACGCACAACGCGTACGAGGTCAACGTCGCCCCGTCCGACCCCGGATTGAACGCCGACGCCAGCCACGCCCCGCCGATGAAATGACTGTTCGTCGCAAAGCCCGTCCCCGCGATCGCGTAGCCCCCGCCGATCGCCGTCTCGTGCGCCAGACACCCCGCGACCGTCAACCGCTCCCCACCCGCCGGAACCGGTACGGACGTGCTCCGCTCGACCACCGCCACCGCGTCCGGCCCCCGCGACACCCACCACACCCCCGCCCCGGCCGCCGCCGACACGACCAGCACCCCCGCGGCCACCACCCCCACCGCCTTGGCACCCACCGCGCCGCCCACCCTCGCGAACACCCCGGAACCCGCCATCGACCGCCTCCAGCCGCGCACTTGTGGGCCGTGGGCAATGTAATCCCGCCACGCCCCACATCCCAGAGCCGCGCGACCCACGACTTCCCCACCCCCCGCCCCGCCCCACCGGACTCCACCGCCCACCCGGCCCGCACCCACGTCCCACGGCCACCCCACCGCCCCGCACCCCGCGGCCACCCCACCGGGACCCGGTCCGCCGACCCCGACCCCGACCCCCCAAAAACAAAGAGCGACGGCCGGAAATCGACCCCGGACCCACCCCGGCGGTTACCCCATTCGGGTCTGATCGTTGTACCGGCCGGGTGTCCCGCCCAGCCTCGGCCACGCAGCGCCACGCCCCGCCCAGCCCCCGGAGGCCCCATGACCGTGCCCACGCCCGCGCCGACGCCTCCACTCGCGGGCGGCCGCCACGGCGCCGACGCGCTGCGCCCCCTCCTCGACACCGCCCTCACCGCCCTCGCCACCGGCGCCCGGGAACGCGGCGGACCCCTCCCCGCCGGCGGCCCCGACACCGTCGCCGCCCGCGTCGACGCCGCACTGGGCGACGTACTCCCCGCCCACGGCACCGGCGACCACGAAGCACTCCGCACCCTCGTGCACACCCTCACCGCCGGCGCCGCCGACCCCGCCGACCCCCTGTGCGCCGCCCACCTGCACTGCCCCCCGCTCGCCGTCGCCGCCGTCGCCGACCTCGCCGCGAGCGTCCTCAACCCCTCCCTCGACTCCTGGGACCAGGCCCCCGCCGCCTCCGCCATCGAAGCCCACCTCACCCGCACCCTCGCCACCGAGCTCTACGGCACCCCCCGCGCCGACGCCCTCCTCACCACCGGCGGCACCGAAGCCAACCAACTCGCCCTCCTCCTCGCCCGCGAACGCCACGGCCCCCACCTGACCGTCCTGCACGGAGCCAACGCCCACCACTCCATCCCCCGCGCCGCCTGGCTCCTCGGCCTGCCCCCCGCCCGCACCCTCCCCACCCCCACCGGCACCCTCGACCCCGCCACCCTCGCCGAAGCCCTCACCCACACCCCCGGCCCCGTCCTCGTCACCGCCACCGCCGGCACCACCGACGCCGGACTCATCGACCCCCTCACCCCCCTCGCCGACCTCTGCGACCGGCACGGCGCCGACCTCCACATCGACGCCGCCTACGGCGGCACCCTCGCCCTCAGCCCCCGCCACCGCCACCGGCTCGACGGACTCACCCGAGCCCGCTCCCTCACCCTCGACCTGCACAAACTCGGCTGGCAACCCGTCGCCGCCGGCCTCCTCGCCGTCCGCGACACCACCGACCTGACCCCCCTCGCCCACCAGGCCGACTACCTCAACGCCACCGACGACACCGACGCCGGCCTCCCCGACCTCCTCGGCCGCTCCCTGCGCACCACCCGCCGCCCCGACGCCTTCAAGATCGCCGTCACCCTGCGCTCACTCGGCCGCGACGGCCTCGCCCACCTCATCGACCTCACCTGCGCGGCAGCCCACCGGCTCGCCGACCTCCTCGACGCCCACCCCGGCTTCGAACTCCACGCACACCCCACCCTCACCACGGTCCTCTTCCGACCCACCCCCACGGACGACGACCAGCTCGCCACCCTGCGCCGCACCCTCCTCCAGGACGGCACCGCCGTCCTCGGCCGCGCCACCGCCGACGGCCGCCTCTGGCTCAAGGCCACCCTCCTCAACCCCCACACCACGGCCAGGGACCTGGACACCCTCGTCGCCCTCCTGGAAGGCAGAACCCACCGATGACCGCCCAGCTCGATACCCCCCATGACCTCGTCGGAATCGGCATCGGCCCCTTCAACCTCTCCCTCGCCGCCCTCGCCCACGGCCTCCCCCAACAAGGCATCGGCACCCTCGCCACCGCCTTCTACGACCAGCGCCGCGACTTCCGCTGGCACCCCGGCCTCCTCATCGACGGCGCCACCCTCCAAGTCCCCTTCCTCGCCGACCTCGTCACCCTCGCCGACCCCACCAGCCCCTGGACCTTCCTCAACTACCTCAAGCACAAGGAACGGCTCTTCCCCTTCTACTTCGCCGAGCAGTTCCACATCCAACGCGCCGAATACGACGCCTACTGCCGCTGGGTCGCCGGCCGCCTCCCCGGACTCCACTTCGGCCACCAGGTCGACGCCGTCCGCTGGAACCCCGAACGCGACCTCTTCGAAGTCGACTACACCCAACTCGACACCGACGGAGAAGCCGAAGCCCTCGGCCGCACCTACACCCGCAACCTCGCCCTCGGCATCGGCACCGCCCCCTACGTCCCCGAACCCCTGCGCCCCCTCGCCGACGCCCCCACCGTCCCCGTCATCCACTCCGCCGACTACCTCGACAACCGCCAGCGCATCCTCGGCGCCGACCACGTCACCGTCATCGGCTCCGGCCAATCAGGCGCCGAAGTCTTCCTCGACCTCCTCCGCGCCCGCCCCCACGGCCGCGAACGCCTCACCTGGCTCGCCCGCACCCCCTCCTTCGCCCCCATGGAGTACTCCAAACTCGGCCTCGAACACTTCACCCCCGACTACACCCGCTACTTCCACGCCCTCCCCGAACCCGTCCGCGACCAGCTCGTCCCCGCCCAATGGCAACTCCACAAGGGCATCGACGCCGCCACCATCGCCGCCATCCACGAAGAGCTCTACCGCCGCACCCTCCACGGCGGCTGGCCCGACACCGTCCTCACCCCCGGAGTCAGCGTCCGCACCGCAGGCCGCGTCGCCACCACCAAGGTCGAACTCCACATCGAACACACCCAGCAGGGCACCCGCTCCCGCCTCACCACCGACGCCGTCGTCCTCGCCACCGGCTACCGCGAACGCCCCCTCACCAGCCTCCTCGCCGGCCTCGACCCCTACCTCCGCAAGGACTCCTCCGGCCGCCCCCGCATCGACGACCGCTACCGGATGATCCTCGACCCCTCCGTCACCGGCAGCGTCTTCGTCCAGAACGGCGAACGCCACACCCACGGCGTCGGCGCCCCCGACCTCGGCCTCGCCGCCTGGCGCAGCGCCGCCATCCTCAACACCCTCACCGACAAGGAGCCCTACCCCCAACCCCACCGCACCGCCTTCACCACCTTCGGCCTCGAACAGCGCGAACACACCCGCCCCCACCCCGCCGGCGAACTGCTCCCGCTCGTCGAACACCCGTAAAGACCCCGGCCAGGACACCGGCCGGCCGACACCGGCTGGCACAGCCCACCCCGGCACCGGGGACACCCCACCCCGCCCGCACGCCCCCAGAACGGACCGGGGGCCGGAGTCCGCCACCGCGGACCCCGACCCCCACCGGAACACCGGACCCTAGAAGACGGGCACCCCGGCCCGCGTCAGCCGCCAGTCCACCGACGCGAACGCCGCCGGATCCACCGTCCCCCTCGCCTTCACCCACTGGATGATCGTGTTACGGATTTCCTCCGAATTCGCCCACAACTGCTGCGCCTTCGGCACGTGCGGGAAGTTCCCGCCCCCCGACGCCCGGTAGTTGTTCACCGCGAACACGAACCGCGCCGCCGGATCCACCGACTTCCCCTGGAACGACAACCCCACGATCCGCGACCCCACCGGCTGCGCGATGTCGATGTCGTACGACAGCCCGTACACCGCGTCGTAGTTGTAGTCCGGAACGCTCTCCGAATTCGTGATCTTCGCCGGATCCACCACACCACCCGGCGCCGTCTGCACGTAGTACCGCGCCGAATACTCCAGATAGTCCTTCAGCTGCGCACCCGTCAGCAGCCGCGCCTCCAGCGTGTTCTCGAACGGATACAGCCCCGCCGCATCCTTGATCGTCACCTGCCCGGCCGGAACCACCGCCGTCCGCGAGAAGCACGACGCCTGCGACAGCACCGGCAGCGCCGCCCACTGCGAACCCGCCAGAGCCGCCTTCACCGTCTCCGCCTGCACGTGATTGATCAGATCGATGATCGGCACGTCCTTCACCGGACCCTCGGCCGATGACATCGCCTGCGTCGACGTACCGATCACCTGGTTCACGTACGCCACCACCTTGCGGTGCTCGTCCGACAGCAGCCGCACGATCTTCGGATCCTCGACCGCCGTGTTCGAGTTCAACACCTTCGCCGAGACCTTCGCCACCGACCAGCGGCCCTTCTCCCACACCAGCTCGAAGTCGAACAGCGTCAACCGCTGCCCCCACTTCAACGGCTCCGACAACACCACGTCCTTGCCGGTCGCCTTGTTCTTCACGCGGTACTCCGGGATCTCCGTGTGCGCGTGACCCACCAGGATCGCGTCGATCCCCGGCACCTGCTCCGCCACCAGCCCGGCCGCGTTCTCGATGTACGGCAGCTGGTCCCCGTACGAAGACGTACCGCTCGACCCCGAATGCGCCGACACGATCACCACGTCCGCACCCATCGAACGCAGCTTCGGCACGTACTTCGCCGCCTGCTCCTCCAGACCCGGGAACGTCATCTTCCCCGCCACGTTCGCCTTGTCCCAGATCGCGATCCCAGGATTCGTCAACCCCAGCACCGCCACCTTCACGTCCCGCCCGTGCGGCGTCCGCAACCGGTGCATGCTGTACGGCGCGAACGCCGGCCGCAACGTCTTCGCATCCAGCGCGTTCGCCCCCAGCAGCGGGAAATCACACTGCTCCTCGAACTTCCGCAGCACCGGAATCCCGTAATTGAACTCGTGGTTCCCCAGCGCCGCCGCGTCGTACCCGATCGCGTTCATCGCCTGCGCCATCGGATGCACCGGACCACGACGCGCGGTGATCGGATCCACCTTCGCGTAGTAGTACGACAGCTGCGTCCCTTGGATCGTGTCACCCGCGTCGATCATCAACGTGTTGCAACGGCCCTTCTCGGACCGCACCTGGTTCACCAACGTCGAGATCTTCGCCAGACCCACATCGTTGTGCGCCTTGTCGTCGAACTCCTTGTCCGTGAAGTAGTCCCAGTTGAAGACGTTCCCGTGCAGGTCCGTCGTCCCCATCACCGTGAACGCGTACGTCCGCGGCCCCTTCGACGCCCCCTGCGCCTCCTGCGCGGCGGCCGGGGTGCCCGCGGCCCCCGCCAGCGCGACGGCCGCACCGGTCGCGGCCGATGCCCCCATGAACTTCCTACGGTCGAACGCCATGCCATCTCCCCTTTTGAGGCGTGAACAACGCGCGTAGATTCTGACCCACGGGTAACAACCAGCAACACCCCCGGCAGGTTTCGATCCGATGACCACACCCCCACGAATGACAGTGCGACAGTGAATCCATGACCCAGGACGCCACGCACCAGCCCTACGGAACCCCCGACACCCCCCGCGTCGCCGTCCGCGGCGAAGCCAGGCTCGAAGTCGACCCCGAAATCGCCCGCATCGGCATCACCGTCAGCGCCCGCGGCACCGACCGCCGCAGCGCCCTCGACGACCTCACCCGCCGCAACAACACCGTCCTCGAACTCCTCAAGAGCTACGGCGAACCCGTCGAGAAAATCGAAACCGGCGCCTTCTCCATCACCCCCGAACTCACCCGCCACGGCCGCGGCGAACGTATCCGCGCCTACCACGGCCGCGTCCACATCACCGCCGAACTCAACGACTTCACCGCCCTCGGCGAACTCACCACCCGCCTCGCCGACCAGGAACTCACCCAGGTCGACGGCCCCTGGTGGGCCCTGCGCCCCACCTCACCCGCCCACGGCGAAGCCCGCCGGCAAGCCGTCCTCGAAGCCGTCCAACGCGCCCGCGAATACGCCCAGGCCCTCGGCGCGAACCTCGCCGCCCTCGTCGAACTCGCCGACCTCGGAGCCGAGAGCGCCGCCCCCGTCGCCATGGCCGCCCCCGGCGGCATGATGCGCGCCATGTCCTTCGGCGGCACCGAGGACGGCGGAGCCCCGCCCCTCGACCTCGAACCCCAGCGACAGACCGTCTACGCCCAGGTGAACGCCCGCTTCACGATGACCCCGCCGCAGCTCTGAGACCCGCCCCGGACCCGCCTCCGGACCCGCCCCGAAACCCGCACAAAACGCCGAACCGGTGCCCCGTCGGGGGTGCTCATCAGAGCACCCCCGCGCACATTCAATATTTGTCAACAACCTTTTGCCCAAAGGTTGTTGAGTAGACACCCGGAACCAATTTCCTACTGTCTGGTAGGGGCATACGCTCAACCCATGCGCCGAGCGAAAATCGTATGTACCCTGGGCCCCGCCACCGACTCATACGACCAGATCAAAGCCCTGGTCGAAGCCGGAATGGACATCGCCCGCCTCAACCTCAGCCACGGCACCTACGCCGAACACGAGGAGCGCTACCAGCGCGTACGCAAGGCCTCCGACGAGACCGGCCGCAGCGTCGGCATCCTCGCCGACCTTCAAGGCCCGAAGATCCGCCTCGGCCGCTTCCGCGAAGGACCCGTACTCCTTGAACGCGGTGACGAATTCACCATCACCGTCGAACACCACGAAGGCGACCGCCACACCTGCGGCACCACCTACCCCGGCCTCGCCAACGACGTCACCCCCGGCGAACGCATCCTCGTCGACGACGGCCGCGTCACCCTCGAAGTCACCACCGTCGACGGACCCCGCGTCCACACCCGCGTCATCGAAGGCGGCATGGTCTCCGACCACAAGGGGCTCAACCTCCCCGGCGTCGCCGTCTCCGTCCCCGCCCTCTCCGACAAGGACATCGAAGACCTCCGCTGGGCCCTGCGCACCGGCGCCGACGTCATCGCCCTCTCCTTCGTCCGCAGCGGCCACGACATCGAAGACGTCCACCGCATCATGGACGAAGAGGACCGCCGCCTCCCCGTCATCGCGAAGATCGAAAAGCCCCAGGCCGTCGACAACATCGACGACATCGTCGCCGCCTTCGACGGCATCATGGTCGCCCGCGGCGACCTCGGCGTCGAAATGCCCCTGGAGCAGGTCCCCATCGTCCAGAAGCGCGCCGTCAAACTCGCCAAGCGCAACGCCAAGCCGGTCATCGTCGCCACCCAGATGCTCGACTCGATGATCGACAACTCCCGCCCCACCCGCGCCGAAGCCTCCGACGTCGCCAACGCCGTCATCGACGGCACCGACGCCGTCATGCTCTCCGGCGAAACCAGCGTCGGCAAATACCCCGTCGAAACGGTCCGCACCATGGCCCGCATCGTCGAAGCCGCCGAAGAGGACATCCTCGCCAAGGGCCTCCCGCCCCTCACCGACACCAACAAGCCCCGCACCCAGGGCGGAGCCGTCGCCCGGGCCGCAGCCGAAATGGGCGACTTCCTCGGCGCCAAATTCCTCGTCGCCTTCACCCAGAGCGGAGACACCGTCCGCCGGCTCTCCCGCTACCGCTCACCCATCCCCCTCCTCGCCTTCACCCCCGACGCCGCCACCCGCTCCCAGCTCAACCTCACCTGGGGCGTCGAAACCTTCCTCGGCCCCCACGTCGACTCCACCGACGCGATGGTCGCCCAGGTCGAGGAAGAACTCCTGCGCATCGGACGCTGCGTCCCCGGCGACGTCGTCGTGATCACCGCCGGCTCCCCGCCCGGTGTCAGCGGCAAGACCAACCTCGTCCGCATCCACCACATCGGCGACGCCGTCCGCTAGTCCGCTCCCTCCCCGCTCACCGGACCGCGGCGGGATCACCGACGGCTGATCCCGCCACCGCCCCGGGAGCCGACTCCCGGCCCCCTGCGTCTTGACGTTTCGAGCACGCTCAAAACGATCAAGGGGTGGACGTGGGGAAGAGCCGACGGAGCGCGAGGGTGGCCTACCTGATCACCGACTTCGGCGGCCCCCACGTCCTGTAGCCGCGCCCGGCAGGTGTCACCAGCCGAACCGCCGGTCCACCTCCGCCGCGAACTCCTCGAAGGTCAGCACCGAGTCCCCGTTCGCGTCGGCCGCGTCGAACAACGCCGACGACGCCTCCGCATCCCCGACCGCCCAGAACGGCAACTCCCCCCGCGCCGCCAACGTCGGCCCCTTGCTCCGCAACGCCGAGATCACCTCCGCGCGCGTGAGCTGCCCGTCATGGTTGAGATCCAGTGCGTCGAACAGCACTCGTGCCTTTTCGCTCATACCCCGACTCTAGGCGAGCGGTGCCTCAGTACTTGGGCCCGATGTGCAAGTCCATGAGCGCGACGGATCCCTTCCGGGCGATGGAGACGTTGAAAGGATCGCTGCCTCTCGCGAGCACCGTCCACTGCACCCCGACCTTGGTGAGGGTGTCGGTGCACAGCCTCCGGATGTCGTCCGACTTGTTGGTGAAGAAGTAGCGCGGATATTCGTAGCGCTTCCGCTCGCCGCCGACCATCCGTGTGGTCCAGTTTGTGATCCGGCACCCGTCAGAGTGGATCAGTCCCCGGATGAAGGCCCAGGGGTACGCGTCGACGATCTCCTGTTGCCAGCCTTCCAGGGCGATCCGTCGCTCATGCTTCCGGCCCGGCCCGTGCTGCGGGAACAGGCACGGCAGGTGCTTGAAGTACACCTTGATGTTGTGTGCGCCCGGAGTGCGGACGCGGCAGGTCGCATTGTGCGGGAACACCGCTCGCAGGGCGGCCTCGGCTTCGTCTTGAATGCCCGGCCATGAGTCGTCGAGGGTGATCATCAAGCTCGGCACCTTGTGCTTCGCGTAGTGACTGATGTGCCCGTCGCCGAGATAGAGGCCCAAGAGGTAGGCGTAAGCGGCCGGGTCGAGTTCTCGCCCGTCGCACCTGGGGCAGAGGAGGGACGGGCGTATCCCGACGACCTCACCGCGCTTCGCGCGGTCCTTGTGCTTCCAGTAGCTGATGGTCCCCAACGGGACGTCGAGCTGCCGGGCAACGTCCGCGTTCCTCGCGCCACCGCGTAAGAGGGACAGGGCCGTCTGGCGTACTTCGAGCGTGTGGAATTCCATGACACAACCGTGCGTGACGGTTCGTGTCTATGTGTAGCAAAAAGCGAACGTTCACGCGAAGGTGAACGTCCGCTTTTCGGACATGTGCCGGGTGCGGGACTCGAACCCGCAAGCCCTCACGGGCAGATGTGTTTGAGACATCCGTGTATGCCATTCCACCAACCCGGCAGGGCTGCTCGTCGGAGTGTACCGGGTGACCATGCGGCGGCGCTGCTAGGTAGGCTCATACAAGCAGCAGAGCCCCGCAAAGAGGAGCCCCCGTGACCGCCGAGCACGAGTCGACGCCCACGCCCGACGCCGACCAGTCGCACGTTCCGCCGCTGACGACCCGGGTCGTCATCGCCGAGGACGAGGCGCTCATCCGTCTCGATCTGAAAGAGATGCTCGAAGAGGAGGGGTACTCCGTCGTCGGTGAGGCCGGGGACGGTCAGACGGCCGTCGAGCTCGCGCGCGAGCACCGCCCCGACCTGGTGATCCTCGACGTGAAGATGCCCGTCCTCGACGGGATCTCCGCGGCCGAGAAGATCGCGGAGGAGTCCATCGCGCCCGTCCTGATGCTGACCGCGTTCTCGCAGCGCGACCTCGTCGAGCGGGCCCGGGACGCCGGTGCCATGGCGTACCTGGTGAAGCCGTTCAGCAAGAGCGACGTGGTCCCGGCCATCGAGATGGCCGTCTCCCGCTTCGCGGAGCTGAAGGCGCTGGAGAAGGAGGTCGCGGACCTCTCCGCCCGTCTGGAGACCCGCAAGCTCGTCGACCGGGCGAAGAGCATCCTGCAGACCCAGTACGGGCTGACCGAGCCGGCCGCCTTCCGGTGGATCCAGAAGACCTCCATGGACCGCCGCATGTCGATGCAGCAGGTCGCCGAGGCGGTCATCGAGGACGCCGAGGAGAAGAAGCAGAACGCCGGGAAGTAGGAACGAGAACACGCGTGAGGCCCGTCTCCCCCCGAGGGGAGACGGGCCTCACGCGTGAGCGGGGTGGCGGGGACTAGTCCTCGCCGAGGTAGGCCTTGCGGACGTCCTCGTTGACGAGGAGCTCGCGGCCGGGGCCCGACAGGACGATCTTGCCGATCTCCATGACGTGGCCCTGGTYGGCCAGGGACAGCGCGGCCTGGGCGTTCTGCTCGACGAGCAGGATCGTGGTGCCGGCCGCCTTGAGTTCGGCGATCGTGGCCATGATCTTCTGCATCATGAGCGGCGAGAGGCCCATGGAGGGCTCGTCGAGCATGAGCAGCTTCGGGCGGCACATGAGCGCGCGGCCCATGGCGAGCATCTGCTGCTCGCCGCCCGAGAGGGTGCCGGCGGCCTGCTTGCGGCGCTCGCCCAGGATGGGGAAGAGCTCGTAGGCGCGGTCGATGTCGTGCTGGATGCCGGCCTTGTCGTTCTTCAGGTACGCGCCGAGGAGGAGGTTGTCCTCGATGGTCATGCGCGGGAAGATGTGCCGGCCCTCGGGGGAGTGGGCGAGGCCGAGGGCGACGATGTCGTGCGCCTGGACCTTCTTGAGGGACTTGCCCTCGAACTTGATCTGGCCGCCGCGCGGTTTGATCAGGCCGGAGAGGGTGCGCAGGGTGGTCGTCTTGCCGGCGCCGTTCGTCCCGATGAGGGTGACGATCTCGCCTTCCTGGACGCTGAAGGAGATGCCCTTGACGGCCTCGATCTTGCCGTAGGCGACGCGGAGGTCTTCGACCTCGAGGAGGGCGGTCACTTGGCTTCTCCGTCCGTGCTGGTGGTGCGGTTGTGCTGCGCGGCTTCGGTCGCGGGGGCCGGGGTCGCGGCCTCCGTGGCGTCCGCTTCCGCGGTCTCGGTGGCCTCGGCGGCGGTGGCGTCGGCCTCCGCAGCCTGGGCCTCCGCGGCCTCCGGCTCCGCAGCGTCGGCCACGGGCTCCGCGACCTCGGCCTCGGCCTCCGGCTCCGCAGCCTCGGCCACGGCCACGGACTCGGCCTCCGGTTCCGCAGCCTCGGCCACGGCCACGGACTCGGCCTCCGGTTCCGCAGCCTCGACCACGGGCTCCGCCGCCTCCGGGGCCACGGCCACCGCGGCGCCGGCCTCCGCCGCCGCGACCTCCGCGGCCTCCTCGGCGCCGGGGGCGCCTTCGAAGGGCTCGCCGAGGTAGGCGGCGATGACGCGCTCGTCGCTCTGGACCTCGGTGGCGGTGCCTTCGATGAGCTTCTGGCCCTGGACGAGGCAGGCGACGCGGTCGCAGAGGTTGAAGATGAAGCGCATGTCGTGCTCGATGACGAGGACGGCGATGCCCTTGTCCCGGATGGCGAAGATGAGCTCTTCGGCGGCCCGGGTCTCCTGCGGGTTCATGCCGGCGGTGGGCTCGTCCAGGAGGATGAGGCCGGGGTCGCTGGCGAGGGCGCGGGCGATCTCCAGCTTGCGCTGCTCGCCGTAGGGGAGGTTGCGGGCGAGGTGGTCGGCCTTGTGGTCGAGGCCGATGAACTCCAGGAGTTCCATGGCCCGCTGGCGGCTGGCTTCTTCGGCGCGGCCGAAGCTGGGCAGGCGCAGGAGGGCGGACCAGAGGCCTTCCTTGGTGCGGGTGTGGCGTCCGACGAGGACGTTTTCCAGGACCGTCATGTTGTTGAAGAGACGGATGTTCTGGAAGGTGCGCGCGATGCCGGCGGCGGTGACCTTGTAGGACTTGGGGGGCAGGACCGTGCCCTTGTACCGGACTTCGCCCTCGGTGGGGATGTAGAGGCCGGTGAGGCAGTTGAAGAAGGTGGTCTTGCCGGCGCCGTTGGGGCCGATGAGGCCGACGATCTCGCCGCTGCGGACGGTCAGGTCGACGTTCTTGACGGCGGTGAGGCCGCCGAAGCGCATCGTGACGCCGCGGGCGTCGAGGACCGTCTCGGTCGTCGTGGTGGTGGTCATGGATCAGGCCCCTGTCTTGCCGAGGACTGTGGGCGCTTCGAGGTCCTTGTGGAGTTCGAGCTGGTTGCGCCGGTTGGGGATGAGGCCTTCGGGGCGCAGACGCATCAGGACGACGAGTGCGATGCCGAAGACGAGGAGCTGGTACTCGCCCAGGAACTGGAGCTTGTTGGGGATCATGAAGAGGAGGGCGCCGCCGACGAGGGGGCCGGAGATGGTGCCCATGCCGCCGAGGACGACCGCCGCGAGGAGGAAGGCGGAGTTCGGGGGGACGGCGTTGGCGAAGACGTACTGGTCCGGGGTGACGGTGTAGTTCACGTGGGCCTGTACGGCTCCGGCGAGGCCGGCGAGGGTGGCGCCGAGGGCGAAGGCGATGAGCTTGACGCGGAAGCCGTTGATGCCCATGGCTTCGGCGGCGGTCTCGTCTTCGCGGATGGCGACCCAGGCGCGGCCGATGCGGGATTCGGCGCTGCGGCGGAAGACCATGATCACGATGAGGGTGACCAGGAGCATCAGCAGGAAGTAGTTGGCGAAGCGGCCGACGGTGAATCCGAGGATGCTGTGGCTGGCGCCGAAGTCGAAGCCGAAGAGATCGACGTTGGGGACGCCGGCGATGCCGTTGGGGCCGTTGGTGAGGTCGGGGCCGGAGACGCCGTCGAGGTTGTTCATGGAGATCCGGAAGATCTCTCCGAAGCCCAGGGTGACGATGGCGAGGTAGTCGCCGCGCAGGCGCAGGGTCGGGGCGCCGATGAGGACGCCGAAGACCATGGAGGCGACCGCGCCGAGGAGGATCGCGGCCCAGAAGGGGAAGTGCACTCCGAAGGGGGAGTTGGGGGAGCCGGAGACCAGGGCCGCGGTGTAGGCGCCGACGCCGAGGAAGGCGACGTAGCCGAGGTCGAGGAGGCCGGTGAGGCCGACGACGATGTTCAGGCCGAGGGCGACGGTGGCGAAGATGAGGATGTTGACGCCGAGGGTCGCGTACTGGTCGTCGGTCTGGGTGAGGGGGAAGGCGGCGGCCGCGACGAAGGCGCCGACGAGGGCGACGTTGCGGTGCTTGGTGGTGAGTGCGGTGAAGCGGGCCACCAGGCCGGCCTTGTTGAGCGCGGTGAAGCCGAAGCCGGCGGCGATCAGGAAGCCGATGAAGAGTTCCTGGTACGGGGTGGTGACGCCGTAGGTGAAGACGCCGAGGCCGACGGCGAGGACGGCGGTGATGATGAGGATTTCGGCGTAGGCCGGGAGGGTGCGGGCCGGCTTGGGGGTGCCGCCGGCGTGGGCTGCCTTGGTGACGGCCCAGGTGTTGCCGATGTTGTGCTTGGTCTGCTCCCACCAGGTGTCTTCGGGGTCCGCGGGGTCGCCGGCGGGGCGTTCGAAGGGGAGGGAGCGGGCGCCGAGGTAGGCGGCGAGCGCGGTGACGAGGGCGACGAACGCGCCGGGTTCCAGGTTGACCAGGCCGCCGAGGGTGTCGCTGATCGCCCAGGCGGTGTAGGCCATGGTGAGCAGGGTGCCGAGGGCGGAGAGCTTGATCGCGGCGTCGGCTCCGGCGGGGGTGAGCCAGCGCAGGCCCTTGACGCCGTAGGAGGAGAGGCCGAAGAGGGTGGTGAGGGCGCCGCCGACGAGGACGAGCCACTGGAGGCCGCCGGGGTATCCGTAGACGGTGAGGTCACCGGGGAAGGCGGAGGTCCAGGTCCAGGCGAGGAAGCAGGATATGACGGTGAGGGCGCCGCCGGCGGTGGCGAGGGCGCGGGCGGTCTTCTCGGGGAGGGAGATTCCCGCGCGGCCGGTTCCCGCCGTCTGCTGCGTGGTGTCCGTGGTGGTAGTCGTCATGGTTCTCACGCCCTGTCGGCCACGCGCTCGCCCAGCAGACCCTGGGGTCGGAAGAGCAGCACGAGGATGAGGAGTACGAACGCCCAGGTGTTGCCCCAGGACTGGCCGCCGAGCTGGCTCATGCCGGGGACGTCGGCGATGTAGGCGGTGGTGAGGGTTTCGGCGAGGCCGAGGACCAGGCCGCCGATCATGGCGCCGTAGATGTTCCCGATGCCGCCGAGGACGGCGGCGGTGAAGGCCTTGAGGCCGAGGATGAAGCCCATGCGGTAGTTGACTTCGCCGTACTTGAGGCCGTAGGCGACGGCTCCGACGGCGGCGAAGGTGGCGCCGAGGGCGAAGGCGACCGTGATGATGCGGTCGGTGTTGATGCCCATGAGCTTCGCGGTGTCGGGGTCCTGGGCGGTCGCCTGCATGCCGCGGCCGGTGCGGGTCTTCTTGACGAAGAAGCCGAGGAAGGCCATGGAGATGGGGGCGGCGATCAGGAGGAAGACGTCACCGGTCTGGATGGTGATGCTGCCGAGGTGGAAGGGGCCGCCGGGGATTTCGGGGAAGACGACGGAGGACTTCGCGTCGGGGTACCAGGCCCATACCGCCTGCTGGAGGACGATGGAGAGGCCGATGGCGGTGATGAGCGGTGCGAGGCGGGGTGCGCTGCGGAGGGGGCGGTAGGCGAAGCGTTCCGCGCCGACGGCTATGAGGGTGGCGACGAGGATGGCGCCTATGAGCATGAGGGGCAGGGCCACCCACATGGTGGTGCCACCGGGGAGCATCAGCCAGACCGTGAGGGCTCCGAACCCGCCGGTCATGAAGATCTCGCCGTGGGCGAAGTTGATGAGCTGGACAATGCCATAAACCATCGTGTAGCCGATGGCGACGAGCCCGTACATGGATCCCAGTAGCAGGCCGTTGACCAGCTGTTGCGGCAGTTCGTGCACCGCAGGTCCTCCGAGTCTTTCGACGGATGTGACACCGCGCGGGGCGCAATGGTGCGCGCCCCGCGCGGCAAAGATGAGGGGTGAGGGGCTAGCGAGCTAGCGGGCTAGCCGTTGGAGGTCAGCCGCCGTAGGTGCCGGACTCGACGGACTTCCACTCGCCGCCGTCGACCTTGTAGACGGTGAGCTGCTTGTTGGTGGCGTCGCCGAACTCGTCGAAGGAGACCTTGCCGGTCACGCCCTCGAAGGAGACGCCCTGGACGGCTTCGAGGACCTTGGCGCGGGCGTCGGAGGGGAGCTTGCCGTTGTTGGCGTCGACGACCTTCTTGACGGCCTCGATGACGGCCCAGGCGGAGTCGTAGGAGTAGCCGCCGTATGCGGCGAAGGGGTCCTTGTAGCCGGCCTTGGTGTAGTTGGCCACGAACTCCTTGGCGGAGGGCAGGCTTTCGACGGGGGCGCCGACGGAGGTGGAGAAGTCGCCGGTGGCGGCGTCGCCCGCGAGCTCGACGAACTTCTTGTCGTAGATGCCGTCGCCGCCGACGAGCGGGATGTTGGCGCCGGAGGCCTTGATCTGCTTGCTGAGCGGGCCGGCCGCGGGGTACTCGCCGCCGTAGTAGACGACGTCGGCGCCGGAGCTCTTGACCTGGGTCACGATCGCGGAGAAGTCCTTGGACTCCGGGTCGATGTGGCCTTCGCCGGCGACCTGGCCGCCGAGCTTGGTGAACTCGCCCTTGAAGGTTCCGGCGAGGCCGGCGCCGTAGGTCTTCTTGTCATCGATGATGAAGACCTTCTTCTTGCCCGCCTTGTTGAAGAGGTACTGCGCCGCGAACGGGCCCTGGATGGCGTCCGTGGTGGCGGTGCGGAAGTAGCTCTTGTAGGTGCGGACCTTCTGGCCTTCGGCCCACTTGGGGCCCTGGGTCAGGGACGGGCTGGTGTTGGCCGGGGAGATCTGGGCCAGCTTGGCGTCGTCGAAGACCTTCTGCATGGACTCGGAGACCGAGGAGTTGAGCGGGCCGACGACGCCGAGGACGTCCTTGTCGGCGGTGAGCTTGGTGGCGTTCTGCTGGCCGGAGGAGGCCTGCGCCTGGTCGTCGAGGGCTTCGATCTTGAAGGTGACGCCCTTGACGTACTTCTTCTCGTTGGCCTGCTTGGCGGCCAGGTCGGCGGAGTTCTTGATGCCGAGGCCGAGGGCGGAGAGGTCGCCCGTCAGGGGGGCGTCGACGCCGATGACGACCGTGGTGTTGCCACCGTCGCCGGCGGTGCTGCCGCCGTCGCGGGAGCCGCAGGCGGTGAGGGTGAGGGCGCCCGCGGCGAGAGCGGCGGTTACGGCGATGAGCTGACGATGACGCACGATCAGTCCTTTCCAGGCGCCGCGTCCCCCGTGGGACGCGTCGAGTCGAACGCGGGGAACCGAACTGAATCGAATCCGGCGGTCGCGGTAACTGGCGGTGACTCTAGGCGGCTCTTAGGGGGATATGGAGGGCTGAGGCCAATGATGTGACTCTCTTGTTATGCCACGGCGTAATACATAGCGGATCTGTGCGGGTGGAACGGGGGAATTCAGGCCGGTTCGTCGCGTCCGCATGTTGAGACGGGTGAGGACTGTGGGGTGCTTTTGGTCCTGTCACGCCAGGACCCTGGGGGGTTTTGGTCATGACGGCGCAGGTGTGCCGTTGTCTCGATCTTCGGGACAGGCCCTGGTCAGCGCGACGGAAAGATCTCGCGCATATCGGTCACCGGGGATGTAACTGTGATCCTCTTTCTGGAATCCATTACTCAGGGTTACTTCCAGGAATGGCAGGCTGGAATTCCGTGCTACATGCACGCAGTCTTTCGCCTGAATCGTCAGGATCAGCTCGCGGACTTCTCCCGCCGCGACCGTGACCGGCAGGCGTGGCCGGATCGTCACGCTCAGTGCCCCCGACGGCTGGCTGATTCGCTCCACCGTGATGGCCGGCCCGGACGAGGTCCGCACACGCACAGTGAACGCGAAGGCGGTTCCGGCCGGGGCCGGATCCAGCGGTTCCCCGTACGTCAGGGACAGCGCCTGGGAGGGGGGAGGCGGCGCCACGGGCGGAGGTGTCTGCGGCCGGGTCGCGTACCAGCGGGCGGTGCCCGCGGCCAGAACGGCCGCGGCTCCCAGCGCCACCAGGACCCGCCGGTGGCGCGCCGCCGCCGCACGGGCGCGGTCGAGCCACCGGCCCGCGGGCGTACGGGGGCCCGGGCGCGGCCC
>NZ_JBFRER010000114.1:0-31719 GCF_052114405.1 Streptomyces sp. M-16
CCCGCCGCCCCCGCGGAGCCCCGCGCCCGCCGCGCCGCCCGCCCGGCCGTGGCCGTCTTCCAGGCCCCGGTCTTCGCCGAGCCGATGTTCCAGACCCCGGAGACCGCCGCCATGGCCGCCGCGGCCGCTGCCGCCGCGCAGCGCGCGGAGGAGGCCGAGGAGGAGGAAGAGACCGAGACCGAGGCCGAGGCCGCCGCCGAGGTCCAGGCCCCGGCCGCCGCGCAGCCCGCCGGCCGCCGTCGCCGCCGTCGTGGTGCCGCCGAGCCCGTGGCCCCGGCCGCGCCGTCCGCCCCCGTGTCGCTGGCCGACGTGGAGGCCGTGGACGAGGAGCACGAGGCCGAGGCCGCCGAGCTCGACGAGGACGAGGCCGACGAGTCGGGCGAGCGCCCCTCGCGCCGCCGCCGTCGCGGAGGCCGTCGCCGCCGTCGCGGTGAGTCCGCCGACCTGGACGAGTCCGCCGACGAGGACGCGGAGGCCGAGGCCGAGGCCGAGGCCGCCGAGCAGGAGGAGGAAGAGGAAGAGGAGTCCGAAGAGGCCCTCGGTTCCAGCTCCAGCCGCCGGCGCCGCCGCCGTCGCCGTCGCAGTGGTGACGGCGCCGCCGACACCGAGGCGGGCGACGAGGACGGTGTCCGTACCGTCGTCAAGGTCCGCGAGCCGCGTCCGGCCCGCGAGCGCAGCGAGTCCACCTCCTCCGACGAGGTCCAGTCCATCAAGGGCTCCACCCGCCTGGAGGCCAAGAAGCAGCGCCGTCGCGAAGGCCGCGAGCAGGGCCGTCGCCGCGTGCCGATCATCACCGAGGCCGAGTTCCTGGCCCGCCGTGAGGCCGTCGAGCGCGTGATGGTCGTCCGCCAGTCCGGCGAGCGCACCCAGATCGGCGTCCTCGAGGACAACGTGCTCGTCGAGCACTACGTCAACAAGGAAGAGGCCACCTCGTACGTCGGCAACGTCTACCTGGGCAAGGTCCAGAACGTGCTGCCGTCGATGGAGGCCGCCTTCATCGACATCGGCAAGGGCCGCAACGCGGTCCTGTACGCCGGTGAGGTCAACTTCGAGGCGCTCGGCATGGCCAACGGGCCGCGCCGCATCGAGTCCGCCCTCAAGTCCGGCCAGTCGGTCCTGGTGCAGGTCACCAAGGACCCGATCGGCCACAAGGGTGCCCGCCTGACCAGCCAGGTCTCGCTGCCCGGCCGCTACCTGGTCTACGTGCCCGAGGGCTCGATGACCGGCATCAGCCGCAAGCTGCCCGACACCGAGCGCGCGCGCCTGAAGACCATCCTCAAGAAGATCGTCCCCGAGGACGCGGGCGTCATCGTGCGCACCGCCGCCGAGGGCGCGAGCGAGGACGAGCTGCGCCGCGACGTCGAGCGCCTGCAGGCCCAGTGGGAGGACATCCAGAAGAAGTCGAAGCAGATCTCGACCTCTTCGCCGAGCCTGCTGTACGGCGAGCCGGACATGACCGTCCGCGTCGTGCGCGACATCTTCAACGAGGACTTCTCGAAGGTCATCGTCAGCGGTGACACCGCCTGGGAGACCATCCACGGCTACGTGAACCACGTGGCCCCGGACCTGGCCGGCCGGCTGTCGCGCTGGACCTCCGAGGTCGACGTCTTCGCGACGTACCGGATCGACGAGCAGCTCGCCAAGGCGCTCGACCGCAAGGTGTGGCTGCCCTCGGGCGGTTCCCTCGTGATCGACAAGACCGAGGCGATGATCGTCATCGACGTCAACACCGGCAAGTTCACCGGGCAGGGCGGCAACCTCGAAGAGACCGTCACCCGGAACAACCTGGAGGCGGCCGAGGAGATCGTGCGCCAGCTGCGGCTGCGCGACCTGGGCGGCATCGTCGTCATCGACTTCATCGACATGGTCCTGGAGTCCAACCGCGACCTGGTCCTGCGGCGCATGCTGGAGTGCCTGGGCCGCGACCGCACCAAGCACCAGGTGGCCGAGGTCACCTCGCTGGGCCTGGTGCAGATGACCCGCAAGCGGGTGGGCCAGGGCCTGCTGGAGTCCTTCTCCGAGACCTGCGTCCACTGCAACGGCCGCGGTGTCATCGTGCACATGGAGACCCCGACCGCGGTCGGCGGCGGTGGCAACGGCAAGCGCTCCAAGCGCCGCGGTGGCCGGGCCCTGGACCACGAGCACGAGCACGATGTGATCGAGACCGGCGATACCGACGTGTTCGAGGCCGAGACCGAGGCCGAGCTGGCCGCCGAGGTCGCCGCGCCGCGTGCGCTGCCGGAGCCGGAGTTCGTCGCGGGCGAGGAGCTGTACGGCAGCCCGGCCGAGGCCGAGGCCGCGGCGGGTCTGAGCGGGCGTCGCAACCGTCGCCGTGCCACCCGCAAGGCGACCGCTCCGGCGGGCGCCCCGCGGGGTGCGGAGCGGGCCGCGGCCCCGGTGACCCCGGTCGCCGAGGCCGAGCCGGTCACCGAGCCGGCCGACACCGTGCTCCTGCCGGCCGCCGAGGCCGTGGAAGCCGTGGAGGCGGTCGAGGTCGTCGAGGCCGTGGAGACCGTCGAGGCGGCGGAGCCGGTCGAGGCCGCGCCGAAGGGCCGTACGCGTCGCCGTGCGACCCGCAAGGCCACCGCCCCCGAGCCGGTCGTCGAGGCCGCGCCCGAGCCGGTCGCCGAGCCCGTCGTCGAGCCCGAGCCGGTCGTCGAAGCCGTGACCGAGGCCGCTCCGGCCGAGGTGGCGGAGCCCGTCGCGGAGCCCGTCGTGGAGGCCGCTCCGGCGCGTCCGCGCCGCCGTGCCACCCGCAAGGCCACCGCGCCCGCCGGTTCCCCGGCAGGGGCGGCACAGGCGGCCATCGTGGTCGTCGAGGCCCCGGCCGGCGAGCCCGAGCCCGTCGTGGCCGCCGAGCCGGCCGCCGAGGCCGAGCCGGAGGCGGCGGCCGAGCCCGCGGCTCCGGCGAAGAAGGCCGCCCGCAAGGCTCCGGCCAAGAAGGCGGCCACCACGGCGAAGAAGGCCCCGGCCAAGAAGGCGGCGGCCGCCAAGAAGACCGTCGCGAAGAAGGCGACGGCCAAGAAGACCGTGGCGAAGCGGGCGACGAAGAAGACCGCGGCGGCGGAGCAGCAGACCCCGCCGTCCGTCTCGGCTCCTGCCGAAGGCTGATCCGCGTGACGCCCGTGGGCCCCGCCGAGCGGCGGGGCCCACGGGCGCGCGGGGCCCGGTTTGACCCCCTGGTACCGGCCCCGTAACCTAGACCGTCGGCGTGTCTTGAACGATTACCCGTTCAGCGTGCGTCGCGCTCCTGAGCACCTTCCTCCCGCACCGTCCGCGCAAGCGGCCGGGCCACGGGAGAGGCCGCTCGTCCAATTCCGGATCACCGTGGGCCCCGGCCCGCGTGAGCGGCTGGCTTCAGGAGCATCCGTCCCGAGTGAGAGAGAGATCCGCGTGTACGCCATCGTGCGCAGCGGTGGTCGCCAGCACAAGGTTGCTGTCGGCGACATCGTTGAGGTTGACAAGATTTCCACTGCCAAGGTTGGCGACACGGTCGAGCTCTCGACCCTGCTCGTTGTCGACGGCGACGCCGTGACCAGCGACCCGTGGGTGCTGGCCGGGATCAAGGTTCAGGCCGAGATCGTGGACCACCACAAGGGCGCCAAGATCGACATCCTGCGCTACAAGAACAAGACCGGCTACCGCCGTCGCCAGGGTCACCGTCAGCAGTACACGGCGATCAAGGTCACCGGTATCCCCACGGCTGCGAAGTAAGAGGGACTGAGACATGGCACACAAGAAGGGCGCATCGTCCACCCGGAACGGGCGCGATTCCAATGCTCAGCGGCTCGGCGTGAAGCGCTTCGGCGGTCAGGTCGTTTCCGCTGGTGAGATCCTCGTTCGCCAGCGCGGCACCCACTTCCACCCGGGTTCGGGTGTGGGCCGTGGCGGCGACGACACGCTGTTCGCGCTGCAGGCCGGTTCGGTCGAGTTCGGCACGCACCGTGGCCGCAAGGTCGTCAACATCGTTCCGGCCGCCTGATCCAGCTCCTGCTGAATCTCAAGCGTTCGTAACACCCCGAGGGCGGATCTCGTCTCTTCCCGGCGCATGCCGGGAAGAGAGGTCCGCCCTCGGCGCGTTGTCACATAGACACGTTTAATGGGCAGCAAGGCCTGCCCGGGACATTCCCGTATGTATCTGGAGGAACACCCATGACCACCTTCGTGGACCGCGTCGAGCTGCACGTCGCCGCGGGTAACGGGGGCCACGGCTGCGCCTCCGTTCACCGGGAGAAGTTCAAGCCGCTCGGCGGCCCCGACGGCGGCAACGGCGGCCGTGGCGGCGACGTCATCCTGGTGGTGGAGCAGGCGATCACCACCCTGCTGGACTACCACCACAGCCCCCACCGCAAGGCCACCAACGGCAAGCCCGGCGAGGGCGGCAACCGCTCCGGCAAGGACGGCCAGGACCTGGTCCTGCCCGTGCCGGACGGCACCGTCGTCCTCGACAAGGAGGGCAACGTCCTCGCCGACCTCGTCGGCCAGGGCACCACCTACGTGGCCGCCGAGGGCGGCCGGGGCGGCCTCGGCAACGCCGCGCTGTCCTCCGCCCGCCGCAAGGCGCCCGGCTTCGCGCTGCTCGGCGTCCCCGGCACCACCGGCGACATCGTCCTGGAGCTCAAGACCGTCGCCGACGTGGCGCTGGTCGGCTTCCCGAGCGCCGGCAAGTCCTCGCTGATCTCGGTGCTCTCCTCGGCCAAGCCGAAGATCGCGGACTACCCCTTCACCACCCTGGTCCCGAACCTTGGCGTGGTCACCGCCGGCTCGACCGTCTACACCATCGCCGACGTCCCGGGCCTGATCCCCGGCGCCAGCCAGGGCCGCGGCCTCGGCCTGGAGTTCCTGCGCCACGTCGAGCGCTGCTCGGTCCTCGTGCACGTCCTGGACACCGCCACGCTGGAGACCGACCGCGACCCGATCGCCGACCTCGACGTCATCGAGGAGGAGCTGCGGCTCTACGGCGGCGGCCTGGAGAAGCGTCCGCGCCTGGTCGTCCTCAACAAGGTCGACATCCCCGACGGCCAGGAGCTCGCCGACATGGTCCGCCCGGACCTGGAGGCCCGCGGCTACAAGGTCTTCGAGGTCTCCGCGGTCGCCCGCACGGGTCTGAAGGAGCTCTCCTTCTACCTCGCCGAGGGCATCGCCAAGGCCCGCGCCCGTAAGCCCAAGCAGGAGGCGACCCGCATCGTCATCCGGCCCAAGGCCGTGGACGACGCCGGCTTCACCGTCACCTACGACGAGGTCGAGGACGTCTACAACGTGCGCGGCGAGAAGCCGGAGCGCTGGGTGCGCCAGACCGACTTCAACAACGACGAGGCCGTCGGCTACCTCGCCGACCGCCTCAACCGCCTCGGCGTCGAGGACGCGTTGAAGAAGGCCGGCGCCCGCGCCGGCGACGGCGTGGCCATCGGCTCCGACGAGAACGCCGTCGTCTTCGACTGGGAGCCGACCATGATGGCCGGCGCCGAGATGCTGGGCCGCCGCGGTGAGGACCACCGCATGGAGGCCCCGCGTCCGGCCGCCCAGCGCCGCAGCGAGAAGGAAGCCCGCCGCGGCGACTCCGCCCAGCAGGAGTACGACGAGTTCCGCCCCTTCTAGGGGGACGCGCACGCGTTTGAACTCCGCCTTACGCCGTTCGCCTAGGATCCTCCGGGTGAGCAGCAGCGATTTCAGCAGTGACACCACCACGGGCGGCCCCGCCGTCTCCGTGGTGGTGATCGCGTACAACGACGCCGGGCTCGTGGGCGAGGCCGTGGCCTCGGCCCTCGCCCAGGGCCCGGTGGTCGCCGAGGTCATCGCGGTGGACGACGCCTCCTCGGACGGGACCGCGCGGGTGCTCGACGCCCTCGCCGCCGAGCACCCCCGGCTGAAGGTCGTGCACCGCACGGAGAACAGCGGAGGCTGCGGCACCCCGCGCAACGACGGGATCGCGGCCGCGAGCGCGCCGTACGTCCTCTTCCTGGACAGCGACGACGTCCTGCCGCCGGGCGCCGCCGAGGCCCTGGTCCGGGCGGCCGTCGCCCACCGCGCCCCCGTCACGGTCGGTGCGTGCGTGCGCCGCGAGCTGCCGGAGGGCCGCGAGGTCCCCTGGATGCCCGGCCTGTACACCCCCGGTGAGGTCGTCGAACGGCCCGCCGACCGGCCCGAGCTGGTGCGCGACACCCTCTGCGTGAACAAGCTCTACGAGCGCGCCTTCCTGGAGAAGCACGCGATCCGCTTCCCCGACGGCCGTTTCGTCTACGAGGACTTCGTCTTCACCTCCCGCGTCCTGGCGGCCGCCCCCCGCATCGCGGTCATCGGAGACCCGGTCTACGTGTGGCACGTGCGCCGCGGCGCCGCCCAGGTGTCGATCTCCCTGGCCCGCGCCGACGTCGGCAACTGGCGTTCGCGGATCGCCGCGCACACCGTCGCCTCCCGGACCCTCGCCGAGGCCTCCCCGGAGCTGGGCCGCGCCTGCCAGGCCAAGTTCCTCGACTACGACCTGCGCATGTACCTGCGCGAGCTCGGCTCGGACCCCGGCTACCGCGCCGCCTGGTGGACCCTGACCCGCGACTACCTGACCGGCTTCGCGGACGCCGACATCGAGGCCGCCCCCGCCCGGGCCCGCTGGACCGCGCGCGTGCTGCTGGCGAGCGAGGCCCCGCCCGCCGACCTGGAGCGGCTGGTCCGCTTCGCCGCCGAGCCGCCCCGCCTGCTGCCCCCGTACGCCACCGGCGGCGACGGCGGCCCGGTGTGGAGCGCGGAGCTGCCGGTGCCGCTGGACGGGCTCGACGGCCTGCCCCTCGCCGAGCTGCCCGTCACCGTCGACGCCGAACCCGCCGGGCGCGGGGCGGTCCGGATCCGGGTGCGCGACCTGTACGGCCGCCTCGCCGGGGCCGGCCCGCGCACCGTCCGGCTGGACTTCCTGCCCCGGGCGGGCGGCGCCGCCGTCGCCACGCGCCCCGTGGAGCTGCGGTCCGCCCCCGACGGGGACGGCTGGAGCGCCGAGGTGCCCTTCCGGCTGCCCGCGCTGGCCGCCACGGGGCGCCGCCGCGGGCTGCGCGGGATGCAGGCCTGGGACGTCCGGGCGGGCGTGGAGTGCGCCGACGGGAGCTCCCTGGTCACCTCGCTTCGCCCCCTCGGCGGACTGCTCCGGCGCCGGGCTCTGCCCAGCAGCCGGTACGGTGTTCTGCTGGCGCAGCCCTACCGCACGGCCGCCGGAGCGCTGGCCCTGCGCCTCGCGCCCGGCGCGGGGGGCGCGCTGACCTTCGTACGCAACCGCCTCGACCGCGCCCGCACGCGCCGGTCACGCTAGAGCTCGGGAGATACGCATGACTTTCCTCATCACCGGTGGAGCCGGCTACATCGGCTCACACGTCGTCCGGGCGATGCTGCGCGCGGGCGAGAAGGTCGTGGTCTTCGACGACCTCTCGACGGGCAACGAGCACCGCGTCCCGGAGGGCGTTCCGCTGGTGACCGCCTCGGTGCTGGACCGCCTCGCCCTCGACCGGGCCATCGCCGATCACCGGATCACCGGAGTGGTGCACCTGGCGGGCAAGAAGCAGGTCGGCGAGTCCGTCGAGAAGCCGCTGTACTACTACCACGAGAACGTCCACGGCCTCACGGTCCTGCTCCAGGCCGTCGCCGCCGCCGGGATCCGCAACTTCCTCTTCTCCTCATCCGCCTCGGTCTACGGCATGCCCGACGTGGACCTGGTCACCGAGGAGACCCCCTGCGCCCCGCTCAGCCCGTACGGCGAGACCAAGCTGGCCGGGGAGTGGCTCGTCCGCGCCGCCGGCAAGGCGCACGGGATCTCCACCGCCTGCCTGCGCTACTTCAACGTGGCGGGAGCGGCCGCCCCGGAGCTCGCGGACACCGGCGTCTTCAACCTCGTCCCGATGGTCTTCGAACGCTACGACGCCGGCGAGGGCGCCCGGATCTTCGGCGACGACTACCCGACCCCGGACGGCACCTGCATCCGCGACTACATCCACGTCGAGGACCTCGCGGACGCCCACGTGGTGGCCGCCCGCCGCCTCGCCGAGTGGGCCGAGGCCGGGGACCACAAGGACCTGACGGTCAACATCGGGCGCGGCGAGGGCGTCTCCGTCAAGGAGATGGTCGAGCTGCTGAACGAGGGCACCGGCCACACGTACGCCCCCACCGTCACCCCGCGCCGCCCCGGCGACCCCGCGAAGGTGGTGGCCTCGGCCGACCGGATCGCGGCCGAGCTGGGCTGGAAGGCGCGGCACGACGTCCGCGAGATGGTCACTTCGGCCTGGGCGGGCTGGCAGGCCAACCGCGCGGCCGCCGCCACCGCGCACGAGGACCTCAACACGGTCTGAGCCGGCCCGGTCACCGCCGTACGCGGCCGCCCGCCCCGGATCGGATCCGGGGCGGGCGGCTCGTCGCGGCATCAGCGGCGGCTCAGCGCTCCAGGAACGCGAACAGCTCTTCCCACCGGTCGGTGATCTCCTCGCTGGAGTAGCGCCGCACGTGCTGGAAGCCCGCGTCGCCGAGCCGGTCGCGCAGGGCGGCGTCCGTCATCAGCACGTCCAGGTGCGCCGCAAGTTCCATGGTGTTGCCGAGACGGGCCAGCAGCCCGTCCTCACCGTGCCGCACGATCTCCCGGACGCCGGGCGCGCAGTCGAACGCGGCCACGGGCAGACCCGCCGCCATGGCCTCCAGCAGGGTGATCGGGAACCCCTCCGCGCGGGAGGCCTGGGCGAAGACGGAGGCCCCGCGCAGGGCGCCCAGCACGTCGGCGGTGCTGCCCATCCACTCCACGGACTCGTCGAGGCCCAGCTCGGTGCAGTGCTTGCGCAGGCCGGCCTCCTCGGTGCCCGCCCCGTAGATCCGCAGGGTCCAGTCGGGGTGGCGCGGCACGGCGTCCGCCCACGCGTCGAGCAGCAGGTCCATGCCCTTCTCGAACGCGAGGCGGCCGACGCTCGCGACCACCTTCGCCGTCCGCGGGGCGGGGGCCGGCGGCATGAACGGCAGCGGGTTCGGCATGCTGTCGACGTTCTCCATGCCCGCCCGGATCCACAGGTCCGCGTCCTCCGGGGTGAGCACCAGGAGCCGGTCGGCCTCGGAGTAGAAGCGGCGCACCCGCTCGCCCCGGGTCGACTTGTTGCTGGCTTCGAACGACTCGTGGCTCATGCCGATGACCGAGAGCCCCTTGGTGTCGGCGAGGGACACCCACTCCATCGCCCAGACCTGTGTGACGATCACCACGGCGCCCGGCCGCGCCGCCCGGAACATCGCGCTCAGCGTGTCCGCCTTGGCCCGCATCTGCGCCCGCCGGGCCGCCTGGCGGCGCCGCTCGGGGGCGTTGAGGCGGCCCTTGAGGCCGTGCAGCCGACGGGCCTTGGGCGGGTGGGTCGCGTAGAGCGTGGTCATCTCGTACGGCAGGTCGGCGGGCAGCTTCTGCCGGATCTCCTCGGCGACCGGCGCGATGCCCACGACGTGCACGCGGTGGCCGCGCCCGCTCAGCAGCCCGGCCATCTGGTGGGACCAGGTGGTCACGCCGCCGAGCTCGTCCACGCTGTTGGAGACGAGGAAGACGTCGCGGCCGCCCTCGGTGGCGGTCTGCTGGCTCACTTGCCGCTCCTGGTGAAGAACTTCTCGACGATCTGGCGGGCGGCGTCCCCGCGGTCGTACTCGCCGAACTCGCTGAGGAAGCGCTGCCGGGCCTCCGCGTACTTGGCGTCCGCCTCGTCGAAGGCGCCGACGGCCTGCATCAGCTCGTCGGCCGTGGCCACCACGGGACCCGGCGCCTTCTCCTTGAGGTCGAAGTAGGTGCCGCGGATGTCCGTCGCGTACTTCTCGTAGTCGTACGCGAAGAACAGCATCGGCCGGTCCAGCACCGCGTAGTCGAACATCACGGAGGAGTAGTCCGTGATCAGTCCGTCGGCGAGCTCCAGCAGCGGGGTGATGTCGTGGTACCGGGACACGTCCACGACGCGGCCCGCCACCGACGGCGGCAGCGAGACGCTGTTGAGGTAGTGGGTGCGCACCAGCAGGGTGAAGCGGTCACCGAGCCGGTCCGCGAACTCCTCCACGTCGAAGGGGAACTCGAAGCCCTCCACCGTGCCGTCCGCGTTCGCCCGGAACGTCGGCGCGTACAGCAGCACCTTCTTCTCCGGGTCGATGCCCAGCTCGGCCGCGAGCGGCCCGCGCACCCGCTCCCCGCTCTGCGCCTCGGCGCGGTGCGCCTCGACCAGGGCGTCGTTGCGCGGGTAGCCGGTGCGCAGCAGCACCTCGTCACGCAGCCGGAAACCCTTGGCCAGGGTGCGGGCGTCGTGCTCGGAGCGGATCAGGAAGTGGTCGAAGCGGTCGACGGCCGCCTGGAAGCGGTCCTGGCCCGCCTTGCCCTGCGCCTTGGTGCGGGGCTCGTGGAACCCCATCCGCTTGAGCGCGGAGCCGTGCCAGGTCTGGATGTACGTGGTCCCGGGGCGCTTGGCCAGGGCCAGCGGGAAGCCCTGGTTGTCGACCCAGTACTCGGCCTGGGCCAGCGCCCTCAGGTACGCCCAGCTCCAGCGCCGCACCAGGGTGGCCTCTTGGGGGAAGCCGGTGGGCTTGCCGCCCGCGTAGGACCAGATCGCCTCGAAGGGCACGCCCTGGCGCACCATCTCCTCGTAGATCGCCTTCGGGCTGTCGCTGTACTGCTTGCCCATGTGGCTCTCGAAGACGACGGTGCCCTTCTTGACCGGCAGCTTCGAGAAGACCTCGTGGTAGAGCTTCACCTTCTGCTCGCCCGAACCGATGTTGCGGCGGGCCTTCAGGGCCCGGCGCAGGCTGCGCTTGACGACGCCTGCGGCCTTGCCGTGCATGGCGTTGTTGAGCAGCGTCTGGGTGCGGACCGCGGCGCGGCCCTCGGCGGTCAGGACGTAGGAGAGGTTGCCCTTCTTGGTCATCTCCGGCTCGAAGCGGTCGGAGACCAGGCGGGTCAGGCGCGGACGCACCCGCAGCCGGGCCGCGGACTCCAGGTCGACGCCGCCGACCGAGACGCGGGTGGTGATCCGGTCACCGCCGGCCGTCAGCTTCAGCCGGACGTCCCAGACGGCGTCGATGATGCCGAGCGGGCGGACCGTCGAGGCCACGTCGGCCGTGGTGCTCCACTCGATCGTGTCACCGGCGTGGCGCACGGTCGTCACCGGGAAAGCGAACGAGCGCACCCCGATCTGGCGCCGGGCCCGGAACTCCAGGGTGGCCTTCAGCGGGGTGTCGGCCTTGATCCGGCCCAGCGGGTTCACGATCCGGCCCGCGAGGGTGACGGTGCCGCGGCCGTCGTCCTCGTACGAGGTGAGCCGGTTGCCCAGCGCCAGCGAGGACAGCGGGGCGGTGTGGTAGCCCTGGTCGGTGACGTCCAGTATGCGGCGGCCCTCGTCGTCGGCCGGGTCGTCGATGTGCTGCGCGCACCAGTAGACGCGGCCGTCGCGCTCGGCGAGGGGGGAGCACAGCCGACCCTTGTTGGTCATCGCGTCGGCGGCCGGCAGGAGGTTGTCCCAGTCCTCCTTGCCCAGCAGGTAGGCGCAGATGGCCTGGAGGTGCGTGACGTTCTCGTACGCGGCCGGGTCGATGCCGGCCAGGTAGCCGTTGGCGAGCCGGGCGAACTCCTGGCGGTACGCGTCGCCCAGCAGGGGCAGGTCGCGCAGGTGGAGCACCAGGTCGTGCTTGAGGAACTTGGCGTCCTTCGCCGACTTGATGGCCGTGTGCCCCTTGGCGGCCAGCAGTTCGTCGACGCGGCGGTGGATCTCCATCCGGTGGACGAAGTTCGCGATCTCGTGGCGCCGGTTGCTGATCGACAGCGCGGAGGCCTTCTCGACCACGTTCCAGAAGTACACGTGGTTGGGGATCAGCGTGATGCGGCGGGCGGCGACGTACGCCTGCGCCGAGAACAGCAGGTCCTCGTAGTGGATGCCGACCGGGAACTCCAGGCCCTGCTCCAGCAGGAACTCGCGCCGGTAGCACTTGTTCGTGGAGAGGGTGTCGTAGACCAGCAGGTCCGGGTACTCGGTGATGGAGTCCAGCGTGCGGGTGCGCGCGTAGATCCACGGGTACCACTCGGTGGTCTTGTTCCAGCGGTTGTCGAGGTGCACGCGCACGCACATGCCCGAGACCAGGTCCGCCCCGGTGCGCTCGGCGGCGGCCAGCATGTTCCGGCAGGCGTTGCGTTCCAGTACGTCGTCGCTGTCCAGGAACATGACGTACCGGCCGGTGGTCTGCCGGATCCCGTGGTTGCGGGGCGCGCCACAGCCGCCGCTGTTCTCGGGCAGCCTGAAGGCGCGCACCCTTTCCGGATGCGCCGCCGCCAGCTCCTGGGCGACCTCGTACGACCGGTCCTTGCTGCAGTCGTCCACGATCACGACTTCGACCCCGCGCAGGGTCTGGTCCAAAACCGACTGGACGGCTGTCGGCAGACGCTCTGCGTCGTTGTAGACGATGACGACCACGGAGACGTCAGGCACGTGCACCTCGATCCCTTCGTTCCATTCCGCTTATCCAGTCAAAGCTACCGTGTGCCGCACGCGACTCAGGCAGGCCGACGTCCGGCGTGCATACTTCTAAGGAGAGGTGAGTGGCGGGTCCGGTCGCCGACAATCACCCGTTCGGAGCCAGCAGGAAGTGTCCATGACCAAGCTGTCCGTAGTTGTCCCTTGCTACAACGAAGAAGCCGTGATCGACAGCTTCGACGCAGAGATCCGCAGGGTCCTGGACACCCTGCCCGTGGAGTACGAGGTCTGCTACGTCGACGACGGCAGTCGTGACGGGACCCTCGGAAAGCTCCGCACGATCGCCGCGGCGTACGGGGAGCAGACCCGGTACGTGTCCTTCAGCCGGAACTTCGGCAAGGAGGCGGGCATGCTCGCCGGGCTGAAGGAGGCCACCGGCGATGCCGTGGTCATCATGGACGCCGACCTCCAGCACCCGCCGGAGCTGATCGCCACCATGCTGGAGCACTACCGGCAGGGCCACGACCAGGTCATCGCCCGGCGCACCCGCGAGGGTGACAAGAAGGTCCGCTCGGCGCTCAGCCGCCTCTACTACCGCGGGGTCAACCGCTGGGTCGACGTGGAGCTCGCCGACGGGGTCGGCGACTTCCGGCTGCTCTCGCGCCCGGCCGTCGACGCCCTGCTGGCGCTCCCGGAGTACAACCGCTTCTCCAAGGGCCTCTTCTCCTGGATCGGCTTCGACACCGTCCACTTCGACTACCGCAACGCCCAGCGCGAGGCCGGCGAGACCAAGTGGAAGTTCGGCTCCCTGCTGAACTACGGCATGGACGGGCTGATCTCCTTCAACAACCGGCCCCTGCGCATCGGCATCTGGCTGGGCGTGTCGCTGGTCGGACTGACCGTCCTGTACGCGCTGTGGATCACCGCGATGGCGATCACGAACGGCATCGACTCGCCGGGTTACGTCACCCTCGTCGCGATGATCGCCGGCATCGGCGGCGTTCAGATGATCATGCTGGGACTGATCGGCGAGTACATCGGACGCATCTACTACGAGACCAAGCGCCGCCCGCACTTCCTGGTCAAGGAAGCCCACGGCGTGACCGCCGAGCGGATGCCCGAGGCCTCCGAAGCCGTGATCGTGGAGCGCAGCCGCCGATGACCGCCTCTCCTTCCCCGTCCGCCTCCCCCTCCGCGTCCCCTCCCGCGCGCGGCCGCCGCGAACAGTTCGGGCAGATCTTCCGCTTCGCCCTCGTCGGCGGCGTCAACACCGGAACCTTCTTCGCCCTCTACCTGCTGCTGCACCCGTGGATGCCGTACTTCGCCGCGTACACGCTGGCCTTCGTGCTGTCGATGATCGGGTCGTTCTTCATGAACACCTACTTCACCTACCGCACCCGGCCCACCTGGAAGAAGTTCCTGCTCTTCCCGCTGACCAACGTCACGAACTACGTGATCCAGTCGGTCGGTCTGTACGCCCTCGTCACCTGGGCCGGGATGGACACCCGCATCGCGCCGCTGGTCGCGGCCGTCGTGGCCATCCCGTTCACCTTCCTGCTCTCGCGCAAGATCCTCATCCCGGGGACGGGCGCGGGCGCGGGGGCCGCGGCGCAGACCGGTGCCGAGCCGGAGCGGTCCTCGTCCACGGTCTGAAACCGGCGGGCGGGCCCGCCGCGCCACCCCGTAGATTGGGCCGGTCGAACGGATCGGTCGGTTGGTGAGGGGAAAGACGTGTCAACGGCTAGGCAAGGTGTCGTGGACGCCCGCAGGATCGTGGTCAAGGTCGGCTCCTCCTCCCTGACCACCGCGGCGGGCGGACTCGACGCCGACCGGGTGGACGCGCTGGTCGACGTACTGGCCAAGGCCCGCAGCGGCGGCGAGAAGGAGATCGTCCTGGTCTCCTCCGGCGCCATCGCCGCCGGACTCTCCCCGCTCGGCCTGGCCCGCCGTCCCAAGGACCTCGCCCGCCAGCAGGCCGCCGCCAGCGTCGGCCAGGGCCTCCTCGTCGCCCGGTACACCGCCTCCTTCGCCCGCTACGGCATCCGCGTCGGCCAGGTCCTGCTCACCACCGACGACACCAGCCGGCGCGCGCACTACCGCAACGCCTACCGGACCCTGGACCAGCTGCTGGCCATGGGCGCCCTGCCCGTCGTCAACGAGAACGACACCGTCGCCACGGACGAGATCCGCTTCGGCGACAACGACCGGCTGGCGGCCCTGGTGGCCCACCTCGTCCGCGCCGACCTCCTCGTCCTGCTCTCCGACGTCGACGGCCTCTACGACGGGGACCCGTCCCTGCCCGGGACCACCCGCATCGACGAGGTGCGCGGCCCCGAGGACATCGCCCACGTCTCCATCGGCAGCGCGGGCAAGGCCGGGGTCGGCACCGGCGGCATGGTCACCAAGGTCGAAGCCGCCCGGATCGCGGCCGCCGCCGGGATCCCCGTCGTCCTCACCTCCGCCAGCCAGGCCGCCGACGCCCTGACCGGACGCCCGACCGGCACCCACTTCCACGCCACCGGCCGCCGCTCCGCCGACCGGCTGCTGTGGCTCCAGCACGCGTCGACCCCGCAGGGGCACCTCGTCCTGGACGACGGCGCCGTGCGCGCCGTCACCGAACGCGGCAGCTCGCTGCTGGCCGCCGGGATCGCCGCCGTCGAGGGCGACTTCGTCGCCGGAGACCCCGTCGAGCTGCGCTCCGCCGACGGCCGCGCCGTCGCCCGGGGGCTCGTCAACTTCGACGCGAAGGAACTTCCGCAGCTGCTCGGCCGGTCCACCCGGGACCTGGCGCGCGAGCTCGGACCGGCGTACGAACGGGAGGTCGTCCACCGCGACGATCTGGTCCTGCTCCAGGGCTGAGGTTCGGCAAAACCGCCGCGCGGGGGGCCGGGGACTGGTCAACTGTGGGGGGCGGACACGCGTAGCGCAGACAGGAGGCGGCTGGTGAGACGAGCGCTGACCAGCGTCGGCACGGGGGACCGGCACGAAGGCGGGGACGGGGACGCGGACGGCGGCGGGGCCGAGCGGGACGCCTCCCGCCTGTGGCACATCACCCTGAGCGTCTCCGGCAAGCCGGCGCCGCTGTCCGAGGTCCGGCGCGGGCTGGAGCAGCTCGCGCACGACCACCCCTTCCTGCTGACCAGCCGGTACGCCGACGACCACGCGGAGATCCGGTACTGGGAGGAGGCCCGCGACCTCCACGACGCGGCCGCCGTCGCGCTGAGACTCTGGGGCGAGCACCGCTCCACGGCGCAGTTGCCGCCGTGGGAGATCGTCGGCCTGGAGGTCATCGACCGCGCCACCTACCACCAGCGCGTGGCGGAGGGCTACGGCCCGCCGCCGGCCCACCCGGTGGGCGTGCACCCGTACTGAGCGTGCCGGCCGGTCCGTGAAGATCCAGCCGCGCCGGTGTCCGGGGCGCGGGCGCGGAGCGCCGTGTCGGGAGCCGTGTGCCGGCGGCTGAGGCGGGAACGGTGGAAGGGCGGGCAGGGGACCCGGCCCCGCGCAGCGGCAACGGGCCCGCGGACCACGGCCGGGCGCCGACCACGGGTACCGGCCTCCCCCCGCCCGGCGCGGCGTCTCGCGGGGTGGAACCGCGGCCGCGCGACGCCGGCCGGGGACTACCCTGGGCCGCATGACCTCGCTCGACGACGCCACCGCCACCTCGCCCGTCCTCGCCACCGCGCGAGCCGCCCGCACCGCCGCCGCGGCGATCGCCCCACTCCCGCGGTCCGCCAAGGACGCGGCCCTGCTGGCGATCGCGGACGCGCTGGAGGCCCGTACGGCCGAGATCGTCACCGCCAACGCCGTCGACACCGACAAGGCCCGCGCCGCCGGCACCAGTGAGACCGTCATCGACCGCCTCACCCTCACCCGCGAGCGCGTCGCCGCCATCGCCTCCGACGTCCGCGACGTCGCGGCCCTCCCCGACCCCGTCGGCGAGGTCGTCCGCGGCTCGACCCTCCCCAACGGCATCGACCTCCGCCAGATCCGCGTCCCCCTCGGCGTCGTCGGCATCATCTACGAGGCCCGCCCCAACGTCACCGTCGACGCCGCCGCCCTCTGCCTCAAGTCCGGCAACGCGGTGCTCCTGCGCGGCAGTTCCTCCGCCTACGCCTCCAACCAGGCCCTCGTCGCCATCCTCCGCGACGCGATCGAGGGCGCCGGCCTGCCCGCCGACGCGATCCAGCTCGTCCCCGGCGAGTCCCGTGACTCCGTCCGCGAGCTGATGCGCGCCCGCGGCCTCGTCGACGTGCTCATCCCGCGCGGCGGCGCCTCCCTCATCAAGACCGTCGTCGAGGAGTCCATCGTTCCGGTCATCGAGACCGGTACCGGAAACTGCCACGTCTACGTCGACGCCCAGGCCGACCTCGCCATGGCCGTGGACATCCTCGTCAACTCCAAGGCCCAGCGGCCCTCCGTCTGCAACTCCGCCGAGACCCTCCTCGTGCACCGCGACATCGCCGCGGCCTTCCTCCCGCTCGCGCTGGACGCCCTCGCGGATGCCGGGGTGACCGTGCACGCAGACGCCCAGGTGCTCTCGTACGCCGAGGAGTCCAAGGTCACCGCCCTCCCCGCGACCGACGAGGACTGGGCCGCCGAGTACCTGTCCTACGACATCGCCGCCGCCGTCGTGGACTCCCTCGACGACGCCGTCACCCACATCCGCCGCTGGACCTCCGGCCACACCGAGGCGATCGTCACCACCTCGCAGGCCGCCGCGCGCCGCTTCACCCAGCTGGTGGACTCCACCACGGTCGCCGTGAACGCCTCCACCCGCTTCACCGACGGTGGTCAGTTCGGTTTCGGCGCCGAGATCGGCATCTCCACCCAGAAGCTGCACGCCCGGGGCCCGATGGGTCTCCCGGAGCTCACCTCCACCAAGTACATCGTCACCGGCGACGGTCACGTCCGGTAACCGGACCCCGAACACGGTGTGGCCGGATTCCGGCTTACACCCTGCCCAAAGCAGCCCCCCAGGTCTACGCTGGTCCCGTGCCGGACGACGTGGGGGGCAAGCCGTTCCCGGACGACGGGGAGCCCGACGACGACCGCGGAGGCGCGGATCAGGACTTCGCCTCCGTGGTGTTCGACGAGGCCTTCGTCCGGAACGCCGAGATCCATGAACCGAGCGCGGCCGAGCGCCAGCGCGCCGCCGACCGGGCGCGCGCCGACGCCGAGGCCGCCCGCGTCGCCGGAGGCTGGGCCGGCGAGGACGACTACGGCCATCCCGACGGGTACGGGATCGACGACCCCGGATGGGAGCCCGGCCACTACGGCTACGGCTACGCGGAGGGCCCGTACGGGGCCTACGGCGGCAGCCTGCGCCCCTACCGCGGCCGGTCGCCCTGGCTGCGCCCCGTCGCCTGGGTGCTCGCCGTCGTGATGGGGCTCGGCATGGTCGCCCTGGCCTTCAGCGCGGTCTACCGCAGCGCCGCCGGCGAGGCTGATCCGGCACCCGCTCCCGCCAGTACGCCGCTCGGGGAAGTCGCCGGTGTCGGCGCGTTTACGTACCCCGTCGGCCGCCAACCCTGAAGGTACGACCCCACTCGCCCGTCCGGAGCTGGGGGCTTCTCTGAAGCGGGGACAGCGGGGAGAAGCGATGGCCGTTCCAGGAGATCCACCAGGCGGCACCCCCGAGGGCATCGGCGAGGGTGACGACGAACTGCGCCCGGACGAGTACCGGTCGGTGGTGTTCGACGAGGACTTCGTCCGCGCTGCCCGGCTCCAGGAGTTCTCCGCCCTGGAACGCATGGGCGAGCACGCCCGGGCCGTCCGCAGCCGGTCCATCTGGTCCGGAGCCGGCTCCGGGCACGGCAACGGCACCCCGGGGCGCGGCGCCCGACAGGGCATGCTGCTCGTGCTGCTCATCGCCACGGCCTTCGCGGTCGCCGTCTACATGGGCCTGCGCAACCCCTCCGTCCCCCCGGCGGGCGGCAACACCGAGCCGCTGAGCAGCACCGTCGTCCCCCTGGCACCGGCCGCGGCCGTACCGGGGGGCCGGCCCGCGGACCTCTACGCGAGCAGCCCCGCGGCCGAGTACCGGGTCGGGGCGGCCGGGATCACCATGCCGGCCGCGCGCCGCACCCACCACTTCACCGAGAGCCAGGTCGTCGCCGCCCTGTCCATCGCCAAGGACTACCTGGTGCAGTCCTCGCTCGACCCGGACGTGCTCGCCGGCAACGCCTCCCGGCCCGTGCGGGTCCTGCTGGACCCCGGCCAGCTCGCCCAGTTCGACGAGAGCATGGCCTCGCCCTCCGGCGACGGCCGGCACGCCGCCACCGGCTGGCTGGTCCGCTTCGACCCGCACACGGCCGTCGTGGCCGACTCCCGCGTCCGGGTCAGCGGCACCCTCGCCTACGAGGAGCTGAGCGCGGAGGTGCTGGAGGTCACCAGCGACCACACCTTCGTGTACGCCGTCCGCCCGGCCACCGGCCCGCCGACCCCCGCCGACGGGGCCTCGCTGTTCACCGTCCGCCGCGAGCTGCGGATGCGCTTCGACCGGGAGGACCTCACGACGGGCCGGACCGAGCTGGTGTCGGCGTACGTGATGGCCGGGCCGCAGGACTGCGCCACCGAGCCCGCGGAGGGCTTCCGCCCGCTGCCGGCCGGAGCCGGTCCCACCACCGTCGGCCCGCCCGCGAGCGACCCGTACGCCAGCGGTCACCCGAGGCGGACCGCCGGGCTCTGCGGCGTCCTGGCCCGGCTCCCGGCGAGCACGGACCCGGCGACCCAGGACCCCGGGACCCAGGACCCTGCGACCCAAGCCCCCGCGACCCAGGATCCGGCGAGCCAAGCCGCCACGACCCGGGATCCGGCGACCCGGGCCCCCGCGACCCAGGTCCCCGCGACCCGGGCCCCCGCGAGCCCGGCCGCGCTGCGCCCCGCACCCACGACCCGGGACCCGGCGCCGCCGGGGGAGGCGGCCTCCGTCAGCCCTGGCCCGTAGCCCCGCCGGGGCCCTCGTCGTCCTTGCCCCCCGAGCGGCCGGATCCGGCGGACCCGCCGCCTCCCGCGGCCCCGGTGAACCGGTCGCGCAGCTTGCCGCCGAGGTCGCCCGCGCCGCCCGCAATGTCGCCGACCAGCTTCATCAGCGGATCCTTGCTGCCGCGCACGGAGTCCGCGTAGTGGGAGGCGGACTGACGGAAGGAGTCGGTCACCGAGGTGTCCTTGTCCTCCTCGCGCCGCGGGTAGTGGCCGTCCATGATCCGCTGGTAGTCCCGGTTCTGGGACCACTTCTTCAGCTCGGCCGCCCGGACCGTGGTGAAGGGGTGCGTCCGCGGCAGCATGTTGAGGATCTTCAGGACGGAGTCGCGCAGGTCCCCGCCCGCCTCGTACTCCTCGGCCTGGGCGAGGAAGGCGTCCACGTTCATCTCGTGCAGGTGGTTTCCGCCGGCGAGCTTCATCAGGCCCCGCATCGAGGCGTTGAGGTCCTGGCCCACCAGCAGTCCGGCCCGGTCCGCCGAGAGCTCCGACTTGCGGAACCACTCCCGCAGCGCGGTCACGACCGCCGTGATCGCGACGGTCCCCAGCGGGATCCACGCCACCTTCAGGGCGAGGTTCGTCAGGAACAGCAGGACCGTGCGGTACACGGCGTGCCCGGACAGCGCGTGGCCCACCTCGTGGCCGATCACCGCCCGCATCTCCTCCTCGTCGAGCAGCTCCACGAGCGCCGTCGTCACGACGATGATCGGCTCGTCCAGCCCGATGCACATGGCGTTGGGCCGCGGATCCTGCTGCACGTACATCAGCGGGACCTGCTCCAGGTCCAGGATGTAACAGGCGTCGCGCAGCATCTCGTGCAGGTGGGGGAACTGGGTCTCGCCCACGCGCACCGAGTCCGACAGGAACAGCAGTCGCAGGCTGCGCTCCGGGAGCAGCCCGCTCAGCGCCTTGAACACCGTGTCGAAACCGCTCAGCTTGCGCAGCGCCACCAGGGCCGAGCGGTCCGCGGGGTGCTCGTACGCCCGCGAGGAAATGCCCGGGAACCTCCTGCGGTTGCGTGCCGGTCCCTTGTCGAATCCGATGTCCGTCATAGCGCCCTCCCCCTCGATCGGCTCTGCTGCCTCACGTCCATACTCTCCAACGCCTGAGTCGGCGTGAGCGTGCCCCGGGCCCCCGCATACGATGTGAGCGAAGTCTCCGCCCGCTCCCGACTCGATAGGTACCTGCCTGATGAGCCTCTCCACCACCGCCCACAACCTGGTCGTTCTCGCTGCGGAGGGCGGCGAGCAGCACGGCGGCAACCACGACAGCCTGAGCCCCTACCTGACCGGCGGCGGCGCCTTCTGCATCCTGCTGCTGATGCTGTGGGTGACCACCCGCCTCAACCGCGACCGCTAGACCCGGCTCGGGTTCCGGTCCGGCCGCCGTGGACGTGCCACCGGGCCAGTAGGCTCTGCGCTCATGGGAGAGCAGGAAGTGCCTACGGGCCCGGTCAAGCGCCGGCTCGGCGTCATGGGCGGGACGTTCGACCCGATCCACCACGGACACCTGGTGGCCGCCAGCGAAGTGGCCGCCCTTTTCCACCTCGACGAGGTGGTCTTCGTGCCGACGGGCGAGCCGTGGCAGAAGTCGCAGCGGGCCGTGTCCCCCGCGGAGGACCGCTACCTGATGACGGTCATCGCGACGGCCTCGAACCCGCAGTTCTCGGTGAGCCGCATCGACATCGACCGCGGCGGTCCGACGTACACGATCGACACCCTGCGGGACCTGAGCGCGCTCAACGCCGACGCCGACCTCTTCTTCATCACCGGCGCCGACGCCCTCGCCCAGATCCTGACCTGGCGCAACGCCGACGAGCTGTTCTCCCTCGCCCACTTCATCGGAGTGACCCGGCCCGGCCACGTGCTCACCGACGACGGCCTGCCCGAGGGCGGGGTCTCGCTGGTCGAGGTGCCCGCGCTGGCGATCTCCTCCACCGACTGCCGTGCGCGCGTCGCGCAGGGCGATCCCGTCTGGTACCTGGTGCCGGACGGTGTGGTGCGCTACATCGACAAGCGTGAGCTGTACCGGGGAGCCTGAGCTTCCGGAGAGAGGGGCCCCGCGGTGAACGACCCACAGGAGCCGTACGACCCGTACGCCGGCCGGCAGCAGCTCATCGGCTACGACCCTTACGGCAGACCGGTGTACGGCCAGGTGCCCGCGCAGTCCGTCCAGCCCGCCCCGCCGCGGTACGAGCAGCAGTACGAGCAGGCGTACGGGCAGACGTACGACCCCTCGTACGGGCAGTCGTACGACCAGGGGGCGCCGGGGCAGCAGCAGTACCACGTGCCGCAGCAGGAGTACCCCCCGTCTCCCCAGCCCCAGGCAGCCGCGCCCCAGGACCCTTCCTACGGGTACGACACCCGGCAGGACCGGCAGTGGATCCCGCAGCAGCACGCCGAGCCGGCCACCGCGCAGGCCACGCAGGCCCCCCAGGCTCCCCAGGCCCCCCAGGCCCAAGCACGGCCCGAGCCGCAGCACGTGCCCGCACCGCGCCGGGAGGCCGCCGCGGACCCGGAGGCGGCCGCCGGCTACCGCACCGAGCAGTTCGCCTTCATCGACCAGCAGGACGACGACTCCGAGGACGTCATCGACTGGCTCGCCTTCACGGAGAGCCGGACCGAGCGCCGCGAGGAGGCCCGCCGCCGCGGCCGCAACCGGGTGGTCGCGCTGATCGTCGTCCTGGCCGTCTTCGTCGTCTGCGGCCTCGGCTACCTCTGGTACGCGGGCAAGCTGCCCTTCCTCGACGGCCCCGGCCAGAAGAAGGGCGCCGCGGCCGCCGCCGGGGCGCAGAAGCGCGACATGATCGTCGTCCACCTCCGCAACACCAAGCGGGGCGGCAGCTCGACCGTCCTCCTCGTGGACAACGTCACCGCGAAGCAGGGCGCCACCGTCCTGCTCCCCAACACCCTCGGCGTCGCCAAGGAGGACGGCACCGGAACCTCCCTCGGCAAGTCGGTCGAGGACGGCAGCCTCGGCACCCGCGAAGCCCTCGACACCGTGCTCGGCACCCACATCGGCGGCACCTGGCGCCTGGACACCCCCTTCCTGGAACGCCTCGTCGACCTGGTCGGCGGCATCGAGGTGGACACGGACACGGCGGTCCCGGCCGACGACCAGGCCAAGGCCCCCGCCGTGGGACAGGGCCCCAAGCAGGCCCTGACCGGCGCGATGGCCGTCGCGTACGCCACCCACCGGGCCCAGGGCGAGCCGGAGGCCAAGCAGCTGGAGCGCACCGGCAAGGTGCTGTACGCCGTCCTGCGCAAGATCCCCGGCGACCCGAAGGCGGCGGCCACGACCGTCGAGAGCATGGGCCAGATCCTGGACCCGGGCCTGGACGCGCAGAGCCTCGGCGCCCTGCTGTCGCGCATCGGCGAGCACGCCAAGGTGGGCGCCTACCGCACCGAGGTGCTCTCGGTGAAGCCGGACGGCGGCCTCACCGACGACGCCAACAAGCGGGTGGTCAAGGAGCTCCTCGGCGGCTCCTTCACGGCCGCCCAGCCCGGCGCCGCCCCCCGGGTGGGTCTCAAGGACGCCACCGGTGACGAGAAGGCGCAGGTCGCGGCGAAGGCGGCGCTGCTCAACGGCGGCTACGCCTTCGTGGACGGAGGCAAGGCCGACCGGGCGGCACCCGCCTCGCAGATCACCTACCAGGACGACGCGCAGCGGGACCGGGCGGTCGGCGTCGCCAAGACGCTGGGGCTGCCGGAGGCGGCGGTGAAGAAGGCCGAGAACGCGGTGAACGCGGACATCGTGGTGACGCTGGGCAAGGACTACAAGCCGTCCTGAGCCCGCCCGACGCGGCCGTGGTGCGGCCCCCGTCCTGGCCCTGACCTGGTACTCCGCCCGCGCGGGACGTAACGCGCGGGCGGTGTCGGCGGTACATGAGACCCTTGTAAGGATCTGCCCGCCAACCCGAAAGCATGGCCAGTGACCGCCACGGACCGCTCCATCGAGCTCATCACCGCCGCCGCCCAGGCCGCGGCCGACCGGCTCGCGCACGACATCATCGCGTACGACGTCAGCGACGTGCTGTCGATCACGGATGCCTTCCTGCTCGCCTCCGCGCCCAACGACCGCCAGGTCAAGTCGATCGTGGACGAGATCGAGGAGCGGCTGCTCAAGGAGCTCGGCGCCAAGCCGGTGCGCCGCGAAGGCGACCGCGACGCCCGCTGGATCCTGCTCGACTACGTCGACATCGTCGTGCACGTCCAGCACAGCGAGGAGCGCGTCTTCTACGCGCTGGAGCGCCTGTGGAAGGACTGCCCCGAGATCGAGCTCCCCGAGGACGCCAAGCTCACCATCGGCAAGGCCGAGGAGCACGCCAAGCTGCGCGAGGCGGCGGGCGACGACGAACTGGACGGTGATCTGTTCTGAGCACGGCCGAAGCGGGCAGGTCCGGCAGGACGATCGTCCTCTGGCGGCACGGCCAGACCTCGTGGAACCTGGAGCGCCGCTTCCAGGGCTCCACGGACATCAAGCTGACCGAGACCGGTGTGGCGCAGGCGCGCCGCGCCGCCCGGCTGCTCGCCTCCCTCCGGCCCGACGCCATCGTGGCCTCCGACCTGAGCCGGGCCTCCGCCACGGCGGCCGAGCTGGCCGCCGTCACGGGCCTGCCGGTGGAGCACGACGAGGCGCTGCGCGAGACGTACGCCGGTGAGTGGCAGGGGCTCACCCACGAGGAGATCCTCGACAAGTACGGCGAGCAGTACGCCGCGTGGAAGCGTGGCGAGCCCGTCCGCCGCGGCGGCGGCGAGCTGGAGACCGAGGTGGCCGACCGTGCCGCCCCGGTGGTCCTGCGCCACGCCGGCCAACTGCCGGAGGGCGGCACGCTCGTCGTCGTCAGCCACGGCGGCACCATCCGTACGACGATCGGCCGCCTGCTGGGCCTGGAGGCGCACTACTGGGAGGGCCTCGGCGGGCTCTCCAACTGCTGCTGGTCCGTCCTCGGCGAGGGCGCGCGCGGCTGGCGCCTGATGGAGCACAACGCCGGCACGCTGCCGGAGCCGGTCCTCGGCGACGACGACTGAGGGCCGCCGCAGGGCGCCTCGGACCCGGATTTCACTTTCCGGCTGGTCACAGGCTAGAGTTCTTCTTGTTCGCAGCGAAGAACACCGGAAACGGGGGAAGCGCAGCGGAGAGCGGGGCTATAGCTCAGTTGGTAGAGCGCCTGCATGGCATGCAGGAGGTCAGGAGTTCAATTCTCCTTAGCTCCACAGTGAAGGATCCCGTCCCCAACAGGGGGCGGGATCCTTGCGTTTGTTCCCTTTGCACTTGCTGACCGGGCCGGTACGGGCATGGCAGAATCGGACGGCCGGAGGGGGACACGACGGCCCGACGCGGGAGGGAGTCGCTGACGGATGGGTGCACACCGGCGGCGGTGCGACTGGTGCGACAACGGCACGCCGATCGTGCGGGACATGGACCCGGTCAATCCCGACTACCAGTACTGGTGCGAGGAATGCGCGCGGGCGCTGATCATAAAAGGCGACCCGATCGAGACGTACCGGGAGCTGGAGGGCGAGCCGATCTACGGCCGGCTGCTCGACGAGCACTGCACGCTGAAGCGGTTCTACCAGTTCGCACGCGCGTGACGCGGTAAGTCTGGACGATATGGGTTAAATCGGACATGGCCCGGGTTCCACGGAAACCGATTTTTGGACCAGGGCCATGACCGTGTAATGTTTGGGACGTCGCCAAGGGGAACCGGAAACGGGAAGCCGGGCGGCAGGCAAGACGAGGGGCTATAGCTCAGTTGGTAGAGCGCCTGCATGGCATGCAGGAGGTCAGGAGTTCAATTCTCCTTAGCTCCACAGTGAAGAAGCGGGCCACCCGGATCGACCCTTTCGAGCGAGTCGGCATCGGCGCGGCGTCCCCTCCTGTGCGAGGGGTTTTTTCGTTTGGGCGGGCAGAGACGGCAGAGACGATCGATGGAGCTTCAGGAATCATGAGCGAGACGAACACCCCGGCCCCCGAGGCGGCCGAGGCGCACCGTTACACGGCTGCCATGGCCGCCGACATCGAGGCACGCTGGCAGGACGTATGGGACGCGGAAGGCACCTACGAGGCGCCGAACCCCACCGGCGACCTGGCCGGTGACCCGGCGGTCGTCGCACGCCCCAAGAAGTTCATCATGGACATGTTCCCGTACCCCTCCGGTGCGGGCCTGCACGTCGGCCACCCGCTCGGGTACATCGCCACCGACGTCTTCGCGCGCCACCAGCGGATGTCCGGCCACAACGTCCTGCACACCCTGGGCTTCGACGCCTTCGGCCTGCCGGCCGAGCAGTACGCCGTGCAGACCGGCACGCACCCGCGGGTCTCGACCGAGGCGAACATCGAGAACATGAAGGTCCAGCTGCGCCGGCTGGGCCTGGGCCACGACAAGCGCCGGTCGTTCGCCACGATCGACCCCGAGTACTACAAGTGGACCCAGTGGATCTTCCTGCAGATCTACAACTCCTGGTACGACGCGGACGCGAAGAAGGCCCGGCCCATCGCCGAGCTGGTCGCCGCCTTCGAGGACGGCTCCCGTGAGCTGCCCGGCGGCGCTTCCTGGGCCGCGCTGAGCGCCGGTGAGCGCGCCGACGTCCTGAACGGCTTCCGGCTGGCCTACGCCTCCGACGCGCCCGTCAACTGGTGCCCCGGGCTGGGCACCGTACTGGCCAACGAGGAGGTCACCGCCGACGGCCGGTCCGAGCGCGGCAACTTCCCGGTCTTCAAGGCCAAGCTGAGCCAGTGGAACATGCGGATCACGGCGTACGCCGACCGCCTGCTGGACGACCTGGACGCGCTGGACTGGCCCGAGGCCATCAAGCTGCAGCAGCGCAACTGGATCGGCCGCAGCGAGGGCGCGCGCGTCGACTTCTCCGTCGGTGACGCCGGCGCGATCACCGTGTTCACGACCCGCCCCGACACGCTGTTCGGCGCGACGTACATGGTGCTGGCGCCCGAGCACGACCTGGTCGGGAAGATCGTCCCGGCCGAGTGGCCCGAGGGCACGCACCAGCTGTGGACCGGCGGGAACGCGACCCCGCGCGAGGCGGTGGACGCGTACCGCAAGCAGGCCGCCGCCAAGTCGGACGTCGAGCGCCAGGCCGAGGCCAAGGACAAGACCGGCGTCTTCACCGGTGCGTACGCGACGAACCCGGTCAGCGGCGACCTGGTCCCCGTGTTCATCGCGGACTACGTGCTGATGGGCTACGGCACCGGCGCGATCATGGCCGTCCCGGCGCACGACAGCCGCGACTTCGAGTTCGCGCGCGCCTTCGAGCTGCCGATGCGCTGCGTCGTGCAGCCCACGGACGACCGGGACGCCGACCCGCTGGAGTGGGAGGACGCGTTCACCTCGTACGACGGCACCATCGTCAACTCGACGGGCGAGGGCGTCTCGCTGGACGGCCTGGGCGTCGTCGAGGCCAAGGCCGCGATCACCGACTGGCTCTCCGGACGCGGCATCGGCGAGGGGACCGTCAACTTCCGGCTGCGCGACTGGCTGTTCAGCCGCCAGCGCTACTGGGGCGAGCCCTTCCCGATCGTCTACGACGAGGACGGCGTCGCCTACCCGCTGCCCGAGTCGATGCTGCCGCTGGAACTGCCGGAGGTCGAGGACTACTCGCCGCGCACCTTCGAGCCGGACGACGCGACCTCCAAGCCGGAGACCCCGCTGTCCCGCAACGAGGCGTGGGTCAACGTCGAGCTGGACCTGGGCGACGGCCGCGGGGTGCGCGCGTTCCGGCGCGAGACCAACACCATGCCGAACTGGGCCGGCTCCTGCTGGTACGAGCTGCGCTACCTGGACCCGAACAACGGCTCGGCCCTGGTCGACCCGGCGATCGAGCAGTACTGGATGGGCCCGAGCGAGGGCGCTCCCCACGGTGGCGTCGACCTGTACGTCGGCGGGGCCGAGCACGCGGTCCTGCACCTGCTGTACGCGCGGTTCTGGTCCAAGGTCCTGTTCGACCTGGGTCACGTCTCCTCGGCCGAGCCGTTCCACAAGCTGTTCAACCAGGGCATGATCCAGGCCTACGCGTACACGGACGCGCGCGGCGTGTACGTGCCGGCGGCCGAGGTCGAGGAGCGCGACGGCGGCTACTTCTACCAGGGCGAGCCCGTCAAGCGCGAGCACGGCAAGATGGGCAAGTCCCTGAAGAACGCCGTCACGCCCGACGAGATCTGTGAGGAGTACGGCGCGGACACCCTGCGCCTGTACGAGATGGCGATGGGCCCGCTGGACGTCTCGCGCCCGTGGGACACGCGTGCCGTGGTCGGCCAGTACCGGCTGCTGCAGCGCCTGTGGCGCAACATCGTCGACGAGGAGAGCGGCGCGGTCACCGTCGTGGACGGCGAGCCGGGCGAGGACACCCTGCGAGCCCTGCACAAGGCGATCGACGGAGTCGGCGGCGACATGGCGGGCCTGCGGTTCAACACTGCCATCGCCAAGATCACCGAGCTGAACAACACCCTGACGAAGGCGGGCCGGCCGCTGGAGCGCTCGGTCGCCGAGCGGCTGGTGCTGCTGGTCGCCCCGCTGGCGCCGCACATCGCGGAGGAGCTGTGGCGCCGGCTGGGCCACACCGACTCGGTGGTCCACCAGGACTTCCCGGTCGCGGACCCGGCGTACGTCGTGGACGAGACCGTCACCTGCGTGGTGCAGGTCAAGGGCAAGGTCAAGGCGCGCCTGGAGGTGCCGCCCGCCATCTCGGACGCAGACCTGGAGCAGCTGGCGGTCACGGACGCGGCCGTCGTGGCGGCCCTGGGCGGCGCCGAGATCCGCAAGGTGATCGTGCGCGCGCCGAAGCTGGTGAACATCGTCATCTGAGCCGAGTGGACCCCCGCCATGGGGGAGATCCCGTACGGGCAGGTTGGGGGTTCGTTTGGAACCCCCGACCTGCCCTTGGCGTTTACGGTGGAAGGGGACGGACGGCGGAGGAAGGAAACCTCATGGAGGCGGGCGCTTTGATCATCTTTGCCCTGTTGGTGCTGTTCGCCTTTCTGGGGCTGGGCGTGTGGGCCACCGTGAAGGTGGTCGGCGCGGCGAAGCGCGGCGTGGACCGGACGATCACCCAGGCCCGCCGCACCGTCGAGGACACCACCCTGAAGGCGAAGAGCCTCGGTCAGGTCGGGGTCGCGGGGGCCCTGGCGCAGTTGCGGCTGGACCTGCGGACCTCGATGCGGGCCACGCAGCAGGCGCTGTACCAGGGGGTGCAGACGGACAGCTCGCTGAAGGAGTCGATCGGGCTCTTCGAGCGGCTGAGCGCGCACGGCCACGAGCTCGACGAGGAGCTGAAGCGGCTGGAGCAGGAGCCGGACCGGCGGCGGATCGCCGACGGCCTCCCTGAGCTGCGGGAACGCACCGCGAAGATCAAACAGGCCTCGGACTCGCTGCGGTGGGCCGCGCGGGACCGGGCCCGCCGGTTCGCGGAGGACGACCTCACGGCCCTGTCGGAGCAGATCGAGGTCGAGTCGGGGGCCCTGCGGGACTGGTCCCGGGAGTCGGTGGACGACCTCGCGGCCGCGGCGGAGGCCGCGGCACAAGCCGGTGGGACCGCCGGCGGGGCTGCTGCCGGTGGTGGGGCTCCGGCCGCCGGGCCGCGCCCGGCGGCGCTGAACCCGTCCACCCCGGTGACGCACTACCCCTGGCAGAAGACGCCCAGGCCGGAGGCCACCACCTGAAGGGAGGGGCGGGCGAGGGCCGGGCTGCCGGATGCACCGCTGTGGCGGTAACCTCCGGCTCATGTCCCGCCATGTCGCGATCGTCACCGATTCCACGGCCTATCTGCCCCCACCGGCGATGGCGCGGCACGGAATCACCGCAGTCCCCCTGACCGTGGTCCTGGGGGACGAGGCCCTCGAAGAGGGCACGGAGATCTCGGCCCGCAGCCTCGCCGTGGCCCTCCAGAAGCGCCGGGCGGTGACCACCTCCCGCCCGGGTCCGGAGGAGTTCGTACGGGCCTACCGGGCGGCCGCGGACGCCGGTGCGACGGGCATCGTGAGCCTGCACCTGTCCGCGGAGTTCTCGGGCACCTACGACGCCGCTGTGGTCGCGGCCAAGACGGCCCCCGTCCCGGTCCGCGTCGTCGACACCGGGATGGTCGCGATGGCCCTCGGCTTCTGCGCCCTCGCCGCGGCGGAGGCGGCCGACGCGGGGGGCTCCGTCGACGAGGCCGTGGCCGCGGCCGAGAAGCGGGCCGGGGAGATGGCGGCGTACTTCTACGTGGACACCCTCGACTACCTGCGCCGGGGCGGCCGGATCGGGGCCGCGCAGGCCCTCCTCGGGTCGGCGCTGGCCGTCAAGCCGCTGCTGACGCTGGACGGCGGGCGGATCGAGATGCTGGAGAAGGTGCGGACGGCCTCCAAGGCCATCGCACGTCTGGAGGAGCTGGCGGTCGAGCGGGCCGGGACGCGGAGCGTCGACGTCGCGGTGCACCACCTCGCGGCCCCGGAGCGGGCCGAGAAGCTCGCCCAGCGGCTCCGCGAGCGCATCCCGGGTCTGGTCGAGCTGCACGTCAGCGAGGTCGGAGCGGTGATCGGCGCGCACACCGGGCCGGGGCTGCTGGCGGCGGTCGTGTCGCCCCGCTGATCACCGGAACGGGTGGCGGAGTTGTCCACAACGGGCGCTCCGTCCACCGGAATCGGCGACTCCGAACGGCGACCGGGGATCGGTCCTAGCGTCGTGGCATGACTCTTCGCATGCGTGCCTCGCGCCGTTCCGGGGCTTCTGAAGTGGTGGTCGGTCACGACGCTGCCCTGCGGGGCGGGGGTGGCACGAATGGTGCTCGCGGGCCGGGTGCCGGGCCAGGGCGGAGCCGTGGCTCCGACGGCCGGGTCGGGTCGAGGCCCCGGGCGGACCCCGCGGCGGTACGGCGCCGGGCGCAGGCCCTGCTGGCGGGCAACCCGCGGCCGACGCCGGGGGCGGAGGGGGCGAACCCCGGGGCCGGGGTGCTGCCGGAGCCGGAGCCGGAGCCGCGGCCTCGGGCGGAGCAGGGGTCGGAGCGGCCTTCGCGGTCGCGGTCGGGGTCGGGGGACGGGACCGGGGTGGAGGTCCCGGGGCGGGTGGCCGATCCGCCGCCGGACGCGGAGCCGTGGCTGGGCGCCTATCCGCGGGCCTGGCCCGAGGTGGCGGGGCCGGCGGAGGCTGCCGCGGGGGTGGCGTCGGGGGCGGCAAGGGCATCCGCTGGGCCGGTGGAGCGGACGGGGCCGGCCGGGCTGGTGGGCCGAGCAGGTTCGGTGGGACTGGTCGAGCCGGTGGGGCCTGAGGTGACCGGGGCGAATGGGGTGCCCAGAGTGCCTCGTGTGCGGAGAGTGTCTCTGGCGGCTGCGGAGCGGTCGGTGCCCCGGGTGCCCGTTGGGCGAGGGGTGCCCGGGGGGTCGGACGAGCCGGTCGGGCCCGTGGAGCCGGTCGTCCGGGCGGTGGAGGGGCTCGGCACGCCGGCCGGGCCGAGGGGCGCCGGTGCGGGGGCTCGGTGGCCGGCGGTGCGGGAGCGGATGCCGGTGTGGGTGCAGGCCCGGTGCGGGATGGAGCCGCGGACGGTGGCGGCCGTTGCCGTCGTGCTGGTCGCGGCGCTCGGATTCGCCGCCCAGCAGTACTGGTCCGGGCGTCCGTCGCCGGTGACGGCCCCGGCGGTGGTCGCCCCGCCGTCCATGCCGTCCATGCCGTCCTCGCCGTCCTTGCCGCCCTCGGCCGCGGGCGCCCCGGCCGTCGGGGGAGGGGCGCGGATCGTGGTGGACGTCGGCGGGGGGGTCCGGGAACCGGGGGTGCGGCGGCTGCCCGGCGGCTCGCGGGTGGAGGACGCGCTGGCCGCCGCCGGGGGAGTGGTGCCCGGCACCGACACCACCGGGCTCAACCGCGCCCGGATCCTGGTGGACGGCGAGCAGGTGCTGGTGGGGGCCACCGCGCAGCCGGGTCGGGGCGGCCCGGGAAGCCCGGGGGGCGCCGGACCGGGCCCCGGCCCGCTGAGCCTGGCCAGTGCCACGGTCGAGCAGTTGGACGGGCTCCCCGGGGTCGGCCCGGTGCTCGCCCGGCACATCGTCGACTTCCGTACCGCCCGGGGCGGCTTCCGCACCGTCGAGGACCTCCGGCAGGTCGACGGCATCGGCGAGCGCCGGTTCGCCGACCTGCGCGGGCTGGTGCGGCCGTGAGCACCCCCGAGCAGGGTGGGGCCGCGGCGGTGGACCTGCGGCTGGCGGGGCCGGCGGTGGCCGCCTGGGGAGCGGCCGCCCTCGCGCTCGGGCTGCCCGGGGCGTGGACCGCCGCCGGGGCGGGGCTGGCGGTGGCCGTGGCGGGGGTGCTGCTGCTGGC
>NZ_JBFRER010000115.1:0-25226 GCF_052114405.1 Streptomyces sp. M-16
CCGCGGCGGCCACGGGCCCGGCCGGCCCCGGCCCCGCCGGCGCGGACAGGGCCTCCGGGGCCGTGACCGGTCCGGCCGCGGCCGGCGCGTACGCGGCCGGGGAGACGGCCCGGATCCGCCTCACCCGCGCGACCAACGGCGCGGCCACCGCCACCGCCACCGGGGACCGCGTCGTCGCCGAGGTGCAGGGCGTCCTGTGGTCGCTGCCCCCCGACGGCGCGCCCGCCACCCGCCTCACCCCGCCCGACCTGGAGCCCGGCCGCCCGGTGTTCTCCCCGGACGGCCACCGGATCGCCATGAGCGCCTACCGGGGCGGCACCTTCCACATCTGGGTGATGGACGCCGACGGATCCGGCCTGCGCAGGCTCACCGACGGCCCCTTCGACCACCGGGCGCCGGCCTGGTCGCCCGACGGCCGCCACCTCGCCTTCTGCTCCGAGCGCGGCGGGGACCCCGTCACCGGCGGCCCGTACCGGATCTGGACCGTCCCCCTCACCGGCGGCCGCCCCGTCCCCCTCACCGGTCTCCCCGGACAGGAGGGTCCCGGACAGGAGGGTGCCTGGGAGGACTTCGACCCCGTCTGGACCCCGGACGGAGCCCGCGTGCTCTTCGTCCGCGCCACCGTCGAGGGGGAGACCCTGACCGCCCGGACCCTCGCCTCCGTCGCCGCCGACGGACGGGGCCCCGTGCGCGCCGACCACACCGTCGCCGACGGCAGCCTGCTGACCCCCGCCGTCTCCCCGGCCGGCCGCACCGCCTGGCTGTCCGCCGCCCCCGGACCCCGCAAGGCCCAGATCCTCACCCTCCACGCCGACGGCCGCCCCGTCCCCCTCGACGGGGACGTCGCCCCCGCGCCCCCGCGCTGGATCGGTGACGACCGCCTGCTCGTCACCCTCGACGGCCGCTTCCGGGTGATCCGCCCGCACCGCGACGACACCACCGGCCGCGAGATCCCCCTCGACGCCACCCTCGAAGTGCCCCGCCCCCGCTACCGCGTCAAGGAGTACGCGCTGGAGGCCGAGCCCGGACGCCCCGTACGCGGAGTCCACCTGCCCCGCCTCTCGCCCGACGGCCGCACCGTCGCCCTCGTCGCCCTCAACGCCCTGTGGACCGTCCCCGTCGCCGGGGGAGCCCCGCGCAGGATCGCCCAGGCCCCCGCGACGGCCTACGTCCAGGGACCGGTGTGGACCCCCGACGGCCGGGCCCTGATCTACACCGACGACCGCGACGGGCTCAACACCGTAAGGCGACTCGAACTCGCCGACGGCCACGAGAGCGTCCTCGCCGCCGACGGCCGCGTCTACGGCTCGCTCTCGCCCGACGGCACCCGGCTCGCCTGCCTCGACCTCGCCGGACGCCTCCTCGTCCGCGACCTCGCCACCGCCACCGAGACCCCCCTCGTCGCGGCCCTCGGCGGCGGCGGACTGCCGAGCCCGCCCAGCTGGTCGCCCGACGGCCGCCACATCGCCCTCTGCGACCGCAACCGGATCAGCCACCGCTTCCGCGAGGGCCACAACCTCATCCGGATCGTCGACACCACCACCGGCGCGGCCCGGCTGCACGCCCTCGCCCCGCACGCCTCCCTCTCCGACAGCTACGCCAGCGGCCCCGTCTGGTCGCCCGACGGCCGCTTCCTCGCCTGCGTCGCCGAATCAGCCCTGTGGCTGCTGCCCGTCACCCCCGACGGCACCCCCACCGGAACCGCCCGCCGCATCACCGACGAGTGCGCCGACCACCCCTCCTGGTCCGCCGACTCCCGCACCCTGCTCTACCAGTCGGGCGACCGGCTGCGCCTGCTCACCCTCGACGCCCGGGGCGCCCCCGCGCGGGCGCCCCGCACCGTCCCGGTCGCGCTGACCCACCGCCGCCCCGCCGCCGTCGACACCGTCGTGCACGCCGGCCTGCTCTGGGACGGCACCGGAGCCCCGCCCCGCGCCGACGTGGACGTCCTGATCAGCGGCGGGCGCGTCACCGCCGTCGAAGCACACCGGCCCGGCCGCCGCGCGGCCCGCACCGTCGACGCCTCCCGGGGCACCGTCCTGCCGGGGCTGTGGGACGCCCACGTCCACCCGTACCCGTACACCTACGGCGCCCGCCAGGGCCTCCTGCACCTCGCCTACGGCGTCACCACCACCGTCTCCCTCGGCGGCTCCGCCCACGAACAGGCCCGCCTGCGCGACGACATCCGCGCCGGCCGGCTCACCGCCCCCCGGCTGCTGGCCGGCGGCGAACTCCTCGACGGCTCCCGCGTCGCCTACAGCATGGGCCGCGCCCACCGCACCGCCGAGGGCCTCGCCCGCTCCCTCGCCCGGGCGCAGGCGCTGGACTGGGACTTCGTCAAAACCTACGTCCGCGCCCCGTACGCCTTCATGGAGCAGGCCGCCCGCTTCGCGCACGAGCGGCTCGGCGTTCCGGCCGGCTCCCACCTGTGCGCCCAGGGCATCGCCTCCGGCCAGGACCTCACCACGCACCTCGTCGCCACCGAACGCGCCGAACACGGCCACGGCGCCACCCCGGCCGGCCACACCTACGAGGACACCCTCGCGCTCTACACCCACGGCGGCTTCGACCTCATCGCCACCCCCTTCGACGCCCTGCCGCTGATCGGCGCCGACCCGTCCCTCGCCGAGGACCCCCGCGTCACCGCCCTGATGCCCCCCTGGGACGCGAGCGCCGTCCGGGCCGCCGCCGCCCTGCCGCCCACCACCGAACAACTCACGGCCCTGGAACGGGAGACCGGCGTCTACCGGCGGGTCCTCGCGAGCGGCGGCCGGGTCGCCCTCGGCACCGACGCACCCCTCACCCCGGTCGGCCTCCACCTCCACCTCGCCCTGCGCGCCCTGCACCGGTACGGCTTCTCCCCGGCCGAGGCCCTCACCACCGCCACCCGCACCCCGGCCCGCGTCTTCGGCGTCGCCGACCACCTCGGCACGGTGGAACCGGGCAAGCTCGCCGACCTCACCCTCGTCGACGGCGACCCCTTCACCGACTTCGCCGACCTCGTCCGCGTCCGGGCGGCCGTGCGCGCCGGAACCCTCCACGAACGCAGCGCACTCGAAGCCGCGCACCCCCGCGGCGCCGGCCCCGGCCCCGACTGGCAGCCGGTCCTGCGCCAGATGCTCAGGGACGGCTGCTGCACCCACCCGACCCACGGTCACCACGCCTGACGGACAAGGGGGGTTATCCCCACCCCGGGGCGACCGGGCTGCCGGATGGGGGCCGAGGCCGCGGACAACGAGGCTTGCCCCATGACGAATTCCAGGAACAAGGCCCTCCTCCTCGCCCTCTGCGCCGCCACCGCCGCCACCACCCTGAGCGCCGTCGTCCCGGCGGCGGCCACGTCGCCCGGGGCGGGAGCGCCGCTTCCCCGGCTCGCCTGGCACCCCTGCGCGAAGCCGGGCGGCCCCGCCACCCAGGAGTGCGCCGACCTGCCCGTCCCCCTCGACTACGCGAAGCCGGCCGGCCCGCAGATCACCGTCGCCGTCTCCCGCGTCCGCAGCGACCGCCCCGAGGCCCGCCGCGGCACCCTGGTCGTCATCCCCGGCGGACCGGGCGGCTCGGGCGTCCAGCGCCTCACGCAGAAGGGCGCCGCGCTCCAGAAGCAGCTCGCCGGCGCCTACGACCTCGTCGCCTTCGACCCCCGCGGCGTCGGCGGCAGCACCACCGCCTCCTGCGGTCTGACCCCCGGCGACCGCTACCTCACCAGCCTGCGCGCCTGGCCCGCCCCGAACGGCGACATCTCCGAGAACGTCGCCCGCTCCGAGCGCATCGCCGAAGCCTGCGCCCGTAACGGCGGCCCCGTACTGCGCAGTTTCACCACCGCCAACGAGGTGGCCGACATGGACCGGCTCCGCGAGGTCCTCGGCGAACGCAAGATCTCCGCCTGGGGCGTCTCGTACGGGACCTACGTCGGGGCCGTGTACGCGCAGAAGCACCCGGAGCGCACCGACCGCTGGGTCCTGGACAGCAGCGGCGACCCCGACCCCACCCGCCTCGCCCGGGGCTGGCTGGCGAACATGGGCCAGGGCGCCGACGACCGCTTCCCCGACTTCGCCGCCTGGGCCGCCCACCCCGACCGGGACCGCGACGGCCTGCGGCTGGCCCGCGACCCCGCGGACGTGGAGCCGCAGCTGCTGGCCCTCGCCGCCTCCCTGGACCGCACGCCGCGGCCGACGACCACCCCGGGCGTGGCCCTGACCGGCAACGGCCTGCGCCAGGCCCTGCAGAACGCCCTGTACGGCGACTCCGCCTTCCCCGCCTTCGCCAAGCTCCTCGTCGCCCTCCGGGACCCGGCGGCCACCCCCGTCCTCCCGCCGGAGCTGGCCCAGCCGCTGCGCGACGAGGACGCCGCCCAGCTCGTCGCCGTGCTCTGCAACGACGTGGCCTGGCCGCGCGAGAGCGGCGCCGCGGGCCAGCGCGCCGTGGACGAGGACCGCGCCCGCCACCCCCTCACCGCGGGCATGCCCGTCAACGTGCTGCCCTGCGCCTACTGGAAGGACGCCCCGGAGCAGAAGCCGACCCGGATCACCGCGAACGGTCCGTCCGACATCCTCATGGTCCAGAGCCGCCGGGACCCCTCCACGCCCCACTCCAAGGGCCTGAAGATGCGCGAGGCCCTGGGTGACCGGGCGGTCCTCGTCTCCGTCGAGCAGGGCGGCCACGGCCTCTACCTCGGAAACGGAAACGCCTGCGCGGACCGCACCGTCACCACCTTCCTCACCACCGGCCGGCGCCCCGCCCGTGACACCGACTGCGCCAACTGAGGGCCACCGGGCCGGGGTCCGCCGGCGGATCCCGCCGACCGGCCGCCGGCCGCGACCACACGGGCGGCCTCCGGGCTGCCCGCCGAGGGCCGTGACGGGACGGGCGCCCTGCGGAAGAATCGGCGTACATGACAGCCGAAACGGTCCACCCGACACCGGCCGAGGACCCCCGACGGGCCACGGCCACCGAAACCGAAACCGAAAGCGCCACCGCCACCGCCGCCGGGACCGCGACCGGGTCGTGAACGCCGTCTCCCTCGCCCGCCACCAGCGCTCGATGGGCGACCCGCGGATCCGCTACCCCCTGTGGCCGCCGCTGCCGCGCGGCTGCCCGCGCACCGGTTCGGACCTGGCCGACTTCCCGCTGGAGGTCGACTACGCCTACGAGGACACCCCCGCGGACCTCTTCACCCGGCCCGCCCGCCCCGGGCTGGAACGCTGGGCCCCGCTGCTGCCGCCGCTGGACGCTCCCGGCCTCGGTGAGGGCGCCACCCCCCTCCTCCCGCTCGGCGACGGGGTCTGGATCAAGGACGAGTCGCGCAACCCCACCTGGAGCCACAAGGACCGGCTCAACCGCGTCACCGTCAGCGCCGCCGTCCACGAGGGCGCCCCCGGAGTGGCGGTCGCGTCCTCCGGGAACCACGGCGCCTCCGCCGCCGCCTACGCGGCGCGCGCCGGACTGCGCTGCGTGGTTCTCGCCCCGCCCGGCGCCCCGCCCGCCGTGGCCTCCTTCCTGCGCGCCTACGGAGCCGACGTCCTCCCCGTCCCCACGGAGAGCGCTGGCCGCTGCTGAACGAGATCTGCGACCGGCTCGGCTACCACCCGGTGAGCAACCTGACCCGGACGCACACCGGACACGCCTTCGGCGCGGAGGGGTACAAGACGATCGCGTACGAGATCCACGCCGAACTGGGCCTCCCCGCCGCGGTGTTCGTCCCCACCGGCTACGGCGAACTGCTCTACGGCGTCTGGAGGGGCTTCCGGGAACTGCGGCGGCTGGGGGTGGCCGACACCGTGCCCCGCGTCTTCGGGTGCGAGCCCGCCGCGGGCGCCCCCCTCGCCACGGCGCTGCGCACCGGCCTCCCGGCCGCCGTCGTGTCCGTCGGCCCCACCGACGCGTACGCCATCGACTGCGCCGCCGGCAGCCACCGGGCGGTGCGGGCCGTCCTGGACAGCGGGGGAGCCGTGGTGCCGGTGACCGACGCGGAACTCGGCCGGGCGCGCGACCGGCTGGCCTCCCAGGGGATCTGGGCGGAGCTGTCCGCCGCGGCGGGCCTGGCCGGGCTGGAGCGGTGGACCGCCTCCGGTACCGGGTTCGACGGGCCCGTGGTGTGCGTGTCCACCTCCAGCGGCTTCAAGGACCTGCGGGTGGGGACCGCGCCCCTGGAACCGGTCGAGCCCACCTGGGAGGCGGTCTCGCGGGCGCTGGCGGACCGGGCGCGGCCGGGCGGGTGACCGGGTGCCGCCGCCCGGGCCACGGACGGCGGCACCCGAGCGAGTCACCCCCGCCGACGGGCCGACGGTGGTTGACTGACGGTCATGCCGCTCGACTCCTACGGCGTGCTGTCAGGGACGCTGCACAGCCACTTCCGCGACCAGCCCGACACCCAGGGGCACTGGTTCCACGTCAACCTGGAGGTCGACGCGCCCGGCGGGCGCTACCGGTGCGCCGTCGACGTGGACAGCAAGGAGTCCGCCACCGGCGTCCAGTGGAAGACCTTCACCCTGTCCGCCTCGCAGCTCGACCCGCTGCCCGCCCTGGGCGCCGGCTACCACGACCTGTCGATGTCGTCCGGCTCGGGCGCCGTCGACTACCTGCGCCACCCGGCCCTCGTGGACCGCCCCGGCTGCCTCTTCGTCCGCCGCCCGCCCGCGTGGATCCAGCACCTCCTGGACCGGCTGAACCCGCCCCGCCCGTGGATCTCCGGCTCCAACCTGGACGCCGCGGGGGCCCTGGAGCCGATCCTCGTTCCCGGCCGGCCGATCCTGATCCTCGGCCAGCCCTTCGAACACGGCGGCCTGGGCATGCACAACATCCACCAGAACCAGGGCGACCCCTACGGCAGCCAATGGTGGCCCGACAACGGCACCTGGCAGGACGGGGCCACCTTCACCCGCCGCCCCGACGGCCTCTACGACGTCTTCCTCAACAAGTTCACCAGCCAGGCGGACCGCACCGGCCCGGACGGCCACCCCCTCTAGGCCCTGGCGACGGCCCGCGGGGACGGCCGCCCGGTGGCACCGGACGCGGTCGTCAGTTGGCGGCGTAGACGCGCACCGCGAACTCCGCGATGTCCGCGTCGGAGAGGTTCTTCGCGAGATTGGCCTCGGTGATCATGCCCACGAGCCGGTGGCCCCCGGCCATGTCGATGACGGGCAGCCGCTTGATCTGGTGGACCTCCATGGTGTCCAGGGCCTCCTGGGCGGTGGTCTCGCCGTCCACCCAGTGCAGGACGCCGCCCAGCTCACCGGCCCGGACCCCGGCCGGCTCCCGGCCCTCGGCGCAGCACTTCACGACGATGTCGCGGTCGGTGATCATGCCCTGGAGGCGCCCGTCGTTCCCGCAGATGGGCAGGGCGCCGACGTTCAGGTCGCGCATCATGCGCGACGCGTCCAGCAGGGACTGGTCCTCCCGTACGCACTGCACGTCCCCGGTCATGATGTCCCGGGCCCGCAGGTTCCTGGTCATGGTTCCTCCTCTGGGTCGGTGACTGCGTGCCTTCCTCCCGTTGCCCCTCCTCTACGAGCACAGCACGGATGGGCCGCCGGGGCGCGCCGGGGCGGCAAGGCGAGCCCCTGCCCCGATTTATTGACTGTTCGTTCCAGAATCCTCTACGATCTTGGGCATGGCCAGGACCAAGGAATTCGATGTGGACGCCGTGCTGCAGTCGGCCCTGGAACTGTTCTGGCGGCGCGGCTACGAGGCGACGTCGGTGACCGACCTCGTCGAGTGCCTCGGCATCGGCCGCGCGAGCATCTACGCGACCTTCGGCAGCAAGCACGAGCTCTACCTGAAGGCGCTCGACCGCTACGCCGAATCCCGCGACCTGCTGCTCCTCGCGGAGCTGTCGCGGCCGGGGCCCGCGCTGCCAGCGGTCAGGTCGGTGGTGCGCCGCTTCGCCGCCGAGGCCGGCTCGCCGGAGGGGCGGCTGAACGGCTGCTTCGTCACCAACACCGCCGCCGAGCTGGCCTCGCACGACACGGCCGCGGCCCGCCGGGTCGAGGCGGGCTGGGACCGCCTGGAAACCCTGCTCCACTCCGCTCTCGTGCGGGCCCAGGGGCAGGGCGAGCTGGCCCCGGACCGCGACCCCCGCGCGCTGGCCCGCATGCTGCTGGTACTGCTCCAGGGCGTACGGATCGTGGGCAAGGCCTGCGGGGACCCCGCCAGGGTGCGGGACGCCGCCGAGCAGGCCCTGGCCCTGCTGGACTGAAGACCCCGCGGAAGGGGAGCCTCCGGGCTCCCCTTCCGCGGCATCGAATTCTGAACCGATCAGTCAAATATGGGGCGGGTGCCCCTCCCTCGAAGGAGTCATCGACATGCAGCACCGCTTCACCGGCAAGACCGTCCTGGTGACCGGCGCGGGCTCCGGCCTCGGCCGGGCGATCGCCCTCGCCTTCGCCGCCGAGGGCGCCTCCGTGGTCGCCGCGGGACGCACCGCGGCGCCGCTGGAGGAGACGGTCGCCCTCATCGGGGCGGCCGGCGGGGCCGCGGCCGCCGTCACCGCGGACGTCACCGACTCCGGCAGCCTGCGCGACCTCGTCCACGCGAGCGTCACCCGCTTCGGCGGCCTGGACATCGCCGTCAACAACGCGGGGATACTGCGCGGCGCGGGCCCCGTCGCCGACGTGGACGAGGAGGACTGGGACGCGGTGCTGCGCACCAACGTCACCGGCGTCTGGCTGGCGATGAAGCACGAGATCGCGCACATGAGGGAGAACGGCGGCGGCGCCATCGTCAACATCTCCTCCAACCTCGGCGCCCACCGCCGCATCCCCGGCGCCGCCGCGTACATCACCTCGAAGGCCGCCGTCTCCGCCCTCACCCGCGCCGCCGCCCTCGACCACGTCCAGGAGGGCGTTCGCATCAACGCCGTCAGCCCGGGTGCCTCCGTCGCGCCCATGTCACTGCTGCCGGGCGAGACGGAGGCCGAGCGCACCGACCGGATGAAGACGCAGACCCCGCTCGGGCGGGCCGCGGAGGCCGAGGAGGTGGCCGCGGCCGTCCTCTACCTCGCCTCGCCCGCCGCCGGCGCGGCCGTCGGGGCCGACCTCGTCGTGGACAGCGGCTCCTCGGCCTGAGGCCCCGGGGCGGGCCGGTCGGGGCCGGCCGGGGTCCGTGCGCCGCGCGCGCCGGGCCCGTGCCGGATCAGCCCCGGGCCGGCGCCGCGGGGACCGGCAGCGGATTCCCCTCGCAGGCGGCGTCCGCGGCCGGCATCCGGCCGTCGGCCAGGAAACCCTCCACGTACCCGTCGACGCAGGCGTTGCCCGCCTGGTACACGCCGTGGTCCCCGCCGTGCACGGTGATCATGCGTGAGCCCGCCAGCCGCTGGTGGGCCCGTACCGCGCCCTCGTAGTAGGTCGCCGGGTCGTGCGTCGAGCCCAGCATCAGGATGGGTGGCAGCTCCCGGCCGCCCGCGGGCCGGGGCGCGCGAGAGTGCGGCCACTGGGCGCAGACCGCCGCGTAGGACAGCTCCCGGGCCCCGATCATGGGGTGGGTGCGGGCGTCGGCCTCGCTGCGCGCCACCCAGTGGTCGAGGTCACGGTTCCACGGGGAGTCCTGGCAGACGACCGAGAAGAAGTCCGCCGCGAACGCCGCCCCCATCGGATGCCTGAGCTTCGCGGCGAGGGCCTGCCGGGCGGCGGGCGGCGCGGCGTCCGGGTTCTGGAGCAGGCCGAGCACGGCCGCGAGGTCGGGGAAGCGGCTGCCGCTGTAGATGAACGACGTCGTGGCCGCGTCGAGGCGGTCGGGGGTGACCCGCGTCCCCTCCAGGTCCAGCGGGCGGTCGCGGAGCGCGGCGCGCAGACGCTCGTAGCCGGCCTTGGCCTCCTGCGGGGTCCGCCCCAGGTGGTACACGTCGTCATGGAGGGCCAGCCACGGCAGGAAGTCCTCCTCGAAGCGCCGCTGGAAGCTCAGCGGCTGCCCCGTCATGAACTCCTCCCAGCCGCCGGTGGCGTCGATGGCGCTGTCGAGGACCATGCGGTCGACCCGGCGCGGGAACGTCCGCGCGTACTGGGCCCCGAGGACGGTGGCGTACGAGGGGCCGTAGTAGGAGATCTGCTCGGTCCCCAGCAGCGCGCGGTACAGGTCCATGTCGCGCACGGCCTGATCGGTGGTGATGAAGGGCAGCAGACCGCCCGAGTTGTTCCGGCAGTCCTGGACGAACCGCCGCGCCCGCTCCAGCGTGCCGTTCACCGCCTCCGGCGAGCGGTCGCGCAGGTCGCCGCCGCCGAACATGGCGTCGACGGTGTCCTGGTCCGAGCAGACCACGTTCGTACTGGCCCCGACCCCGCGCTGGTCGAAGCCGACGATGTCGTACGCGGCCGCCAGCTTCGGGGCGTACGAGGCCAGCCCCTCGGGCCGGCCGAGCCCCGAGGCGCCGGGACCGCCCGCGGCCATCATCAGCACACCGCGCCGGGCGGCGGGACCGGCGGCCCGGTGACGGGACACCGTGACCGTGAGGTCCGCTCCGGCGCCGGGGTGGTACCAGTCGCGCGGCACGGTCATGGAGGCGCATTCGAGCGAACCGGACGGACAGGGCCGCCAGTCGAGCCGCTGGTGGGCGTACCGCCCGGGAACGGCCGCTCCGCCGGCCGGGGGAGCGGCCGCGGCGGCGGGTGAGGCGGGCAGGGCGGCGAGGGCGAGCAGCCCGCACGCGGCGGTCGCGGCCCATCGGGCGGGCTTGCGGAAGAGGTGCACGGTCGGGTTCCCCCCGGTGGAGTGGATCGGTCACCCCACCCTCCCCGCCCCGGGGGTCCCGCGGCGATCCCCCTGGCATCCGTCCCGGGGGTGGTGCTGGTGCCACCCCCGGGGGACGTGCCGGTCAGGAGGGGCGGCGGCGCAGGTGCGCGGTGAGGTGGTGCTGCAGGGGCCGGCCCACGGCCGCCATGTCGTGAACGACCGTCATCCGGTCGCCGTCGAGGGTGTAGTGACGGCGGGTGGCGGTGACCTCCTTGGCCAGCGGGGTCAGCGCCACGTCCTTGGTCCCGATCTCCACCTCGGTCCCGGACACCCGGCCGACGTAGGTCTCGACGATGCCGGTCGGGTGCGCGAGCACCACCTCCAGGGAGGCGTCGGGGGTCACCCGCCACCACCCGGCCTCCCGCCCCGCCGGCCGCACCGGCGCCCCGGACCCGTCGATCAGCCAGGCGCGCGCCTCGTAGCGCAGGAACGGACGGCCGTCGTGGCTGAAGGTGAGCTCCTGCTCGTACCGGAAGTCCTGCTCCAGCGTCGGGTACTCGCCCTCCCCGCGCCCGTGCCAACGCCCGATCAGCGGAAGCACCGGCCGCAGGAGCGGGTGCGGTTCGGGGCCCTCGCCGAGGACGTGGGTGTCGGGGTACGGATTGTCCTGGACCGACTCGAACATGTTCACCTTGCCTTCTGTGGATTCCCCCGAGGCGCGCAGCCTAGCCGGACGCGCCCGCCGTCCCGGGCGCCGTCCGGGTCGCGGACCCGCGGTGCCGGCGGCCGAGCAGCAGCAGGGTCACGGGAACGATGCCGAGAGGGAACCCGGACGGTTCGAGGACCAGGGCGCAGAGCAGGACCCAGGCCGCCAGTGTCCAGGCCAGGTACCCGGGGAGCTCCTGGCCGGTGCGCGCCATCCGCGAGACGAGGAGGCCCAGCAGGATCAGCGGCACGGCGAAGCTGCCGGGCAGGGACCAGAACCCGCTCAGCGAAACGGCGTTGGCGGGGTCGTCGATCGCGGTCCTGCCGTGCAGGACCGCGCCGGCCCAGCCGCCCCAGTGCGGCCGGGTCTTGAGCGCGAAGTACACGAGGTGCGCGACACCGATGACGACGGTGCTGCGCCCCGCCCAGACGGTCAGGGCGCCGGCGCGTGCGGCGGCGTCGGAGGATCTATTTACGGTACGGCGAGTTCCGATACTCATAGTTCCGTATGATGGGCGCATGGAGCCTTCGAAGCAACCCCCCGGCCGGCCCCGGGACGGCCGGGTGGACGCCGCCATCCGCGAGGCGGTGCGCGAGCTGGTACGGGAGAACGGCTACGCGGCCCTGACCATGGACGCCGTGGCCGCCCGGGCGCGCGTGGGCAAGGCCGCCATCTACCGCCGCCACGCCTCACGCGGCGAACTGGCCTTCGCCGCACTCGTCCACGGGCGGGAACCGCAGCCGCTCCCGGACACGGGGTCGCTGCACGGGGACCTCACCGCGCTCGCCGGCCTGATCCTGAGGATCTTCTCCGACCCCGTCGTCGAGGCGGCCACCCCCGGTCTGCTCGCGGACCTCAAGCAGCACCCCGACAGCGCCGCGCGCTTCCGGGACACCTTCATCGCCGGGGAGCGGGCCGAGGTGACGGACCTGCTCGACCGGGCCTTCGCACGCGGCGAGCTGGCCGAGCGGGCCGACCCGGCGCTGGTCCACGCCGCGCTCCTCGGCACCGCCTTCGCCTGGGTGTTCCTCCTGGGCCGGGCCCCCACCCCGTCCCTCGCCCCGGCCATCGCCGTCCTGGCCGCGGCGGCCACGACGGACGGTTCCCCGCCGCCGCCGCCCGCCCCGGGACGGGGCGGGCCTCAGGACGGGCCGACGGATCAGGCCACCAACTCCTCGTCGCCGTAACGCACTTCCGCGCGGCTCCAGTCGACCCCGAGGGCGGCCGTGAACCTGCGGGCCAGCGGCAGGTCGGACACCGGGGCGACGAGGATCAACTCCCCGCCCAGGGTGACCGAGCCGCCGCCGAGCCGCTCGCGGGCCTCGGGGTCCGCGACCAGCGCCTCGCGCAGCCGGGTGGGGCTGACCCCGGGGGCCCGCACCTCCACCGCGTCGGTCTCCGGCGCGGTGCGCGGCAGACAGCGGAACGTCAGCACCGACTCCTGGTCGTACTGCTTGCGGATGACGTCGGCGATGTGGTGCAGACCGTCCCGCCCCACGCGCTCGACGTCGAACTCCCGCGACCGCTCGTACGTGGTCTGCTTCTGCTCGCCGGACCAGAACACCCCGTCCAGCAGGGTCGAGCCGGCCGTCCGCGCGCCGTGCGCCCGGACGATGTCCCGCACCTCGTGGTCGAAGCGCGTCAGACGCGTCCGCAGCCGGGGGTCGGCCGGATCCGTGATGACCGCCGTGTTGTCCGTGGCGAAGACCTCCGCCGTCGGACAGCCGGAGCGCTCGGACACCGGAGCGGCCTGCGCGGTCCCCGCACCGGCCGAACCCAGTGCCAGGACCCCGATCGCCACCAGCACCCGCAACCGCTTCATGCCTCAACTCCCCGCTCGTGAACGCGAAACGCGGCTCCCGGAGCCGCGCCGCGCCCCATCCTAGGAGCGCCCCGGACACCCGGGGGGCGGCGGCGACCCGAATGGCCGATGGCGAACGGTGGCGCCTGCACCGCACCGGCATGCCGCGGCCCCGGCCGGTTCCGCCCCTCGGCTCCGGTGCACCCCGGTCACCGCCTGCCGACCCGGTGCCGGGTCCCTCCCGCCCCGACGGCCGTCGGGCAGGACCGGGCCCCGGGGTTCTAGGCCGACAGGCCCTCGATCACCTCGGCGCCGGGCAGCCGGGCGAACAGGTCGCCCGGAGCGATGAGCTTGCCGCGGCGGCGGCCGCTGCCCACCAGGCAGTACGGCATGTCCACGACGGCGGGGTCCACCAGCAGGGGCCAGTCGGACGGGAGGCCCAGCGGGGTGATGCCCCCGTACTCCATCCCGGTCAGCTCCACGGCCGTGTCCATCGGCGCGAAGGACACCTTCCGGGCCCCCAGGTGCCGCCGGACCACGCCGTTGAMGTCGGCCCGGGACGCCGAGGGCACCAGACAGGCGGCGAGCGCGGTCTCGCCCCCGCGCCGCGCGGCCACCACCACGCAGTTCGCCGATCGGGCCAGCAGGTCGCGCCCGTAGTGCTCGACGAAGGCGGCCGTGTCGGCGACGGCCGGATCCGTGTCGACGTAGACGATCCGCTCGACGGGCAGGCCTGCCGCGAGGGCGCGGAGTGCCGCCGCCACGGGCGGGACGAGTTCTTCCAGGCAGTCGGGGGCGGGCCGGGCGAGGTCGAAGGAGCCGATGGGAGCGCGCATGCCCGCACGGTAACAGCGCCCGCGCCCTCACACCGCGACGGCCTCGATGACCGAGGGCAGCGCGGGCGTCGGCAGGATCCGGTGCAGCCGGAACCCGGACCGCGCGAGCATCGACTCGAACTCGGCCGCGGTGCGCTCGCGGCCCCGGACCACCATCAGCATGACGATGTCCAGTTCCACCGCCGGATGCGGCACGCCGCTGCCGGGCAGCACCGCCTCCGCGATCAGCAGCCGGGCGCCGGGCGCCGCCGCGCGGCGGACGGAGCCGAGGATGCGCAGGGCGTCCTCGTCGCTCCAGTCGTGCAGGACGTGCTTGAGGACGTAGAAGTCACCGCCGGACGGTACGGCGGTGAGGAAGTCCCCGCCTTCGACCCGCCACCGCCCCGCGATGTCGGGCTGGTCCAGCAGGTGTTCGGCCACCGTGGCGGGCTGGTCGAACAGGACGCCCTCCAGCGAGGGCCCCCGGCCGAGCACGGCCCGCAGCAGCCCGCCCCGCCCGCCGCCGACGTCGATGACGCGGGAGCCCTCGGGGAACGCGTAGCTCCCCGCGACCAGTTCGTCGGCGGGGCCGGAGAGCGAGGCCATGCCGGCGTCGAAGACGGAGCGTTCGGCGGGGGACTTGAGGAGGTACTCGAAGAAGGGGACGCCGTGGGCCAGTTCGAAGGAGGATTCCCCGGTGCGCAGCGTCCCGGGGAGCTCGGCCGCGGACCGCCCGAACATCGGATCGGTGATCATGAGCACGCCGGCGTGCTGTGAGTCCGGTACGTCGGTGCGCAGCGGGCGCCCGCTCTCCTCCAGCCGGAAGGCGCCCCGCTCGTCCTCGCGGAACAGCCCGCGGACCGCGAGCAGGCGCAGGAGCCGCCGCAGGGCCGCGGCGTCGGTGCCGGTCCGGGCGGCGAGTTCCTCGGCCGTGCGGGGGCCGTCGGCGAGGTGGTCGGGGATCCGGTGGACGGCCACGGCCCGCAGGGCCGCGGAGTGAACGTGCCCGAACATCACGTCGTGCAATGCGGACGGTGCGTAGGGGCCGGTGAGGTCGCCGGGACGGGCCACGGTCGCGCTCCTGTCGTGTCGGGGACTGCCGCACCGCCATGGTGGCCCGCCGCACGGCGGGGCGGGCCACTTTCGCCGCGGCCGCCCGCCGTCAAGTCGACTTCAGGGCAGGAGGCTTCAGCGTGCGAGGGCGGCGGCCACGGCCGGGGCGGCGGTGTCCGGGGACCGGAGGGAACGGAGGCGTTCGAGGCGCTCGCGGCTCTCCTCGTCCAGCGGGACGTACGTCACCAGCCGCGGTCCGGTCGCCGGCCCCAGCCAGAGGTTGGTGTGCTCCAGGTGCAGCAGGCCCACCTGGGCGTTGAAGATGTACTTCGCCTTCCCGCCCGGCCCGACCACCTCGTGCCGGGCCCAGATCTCCCGGAACTCGGCCGAGGCCGACTCCAGCCTGGCCAGCAGCGCCTTCCACGTCGGCTCGGCCAGGTGTTCGGCCATCGACGCCCGGAACTTGGCCGCCATGACCCGGTTCACCTCGGGCAGGTCGACGACGGCCGCCCGCCAGTCCGGGTTCGTGAAGGCGAGCCACATGCAGTTGCGTTCCTCGGGCCGAAGCCGGTCCAGATCGCACAGCAGCCGCCCGTACGTGGTGTTGTACGCGAGGATGTCGTACCGGCTGTTCTGGACGCAGGCCGGAACCGGATCCAGCTGGTCGAGCATCGCGCGCAGCGCCGGGGTCACGGTGGGGCAGGGCGTGTGCGACGCCGGATCGGTGCTGTCGGCCAGCGCGAACAGGTGCGCCCGCTCGCTGGGGTCCAGCAGCAGGGCGCGCGCCAGGGCGTCCAGCACCTGCGGCGACACCTGGATCGCGCGGGCCTGCTCCAGCCAGGTGTACCAGGTGACGCCCACCGCGGAGAGCTGGGCCACCTCCTCGCGGCGCAGCCCCGGCGTGCGCCGGCGGCGGCCGCGCACCAGCCCGACCTGCTCGGGCGTGATCCGCTCGCGGCGGCTGCGCAGGAAATCGGCCAGCTCGTGCCGGCGTACGTCGCTCTCGGGGGCCACAGTGGTCATGACTACAGGGTGCCGCAGCCGACATCCAGGTGCCAGGTAGTGCCAATACCAGGATGAGGAGACTCTGGTACCAGACTGGGCGCTGGAGGATCGTCCTGGGTGTGAGCGAAACGACCGTACGTACGAACCATCCGTCCCCCTCCCGCCCCACGGACCCGGCCGCCGGGACGGGCGCGGCGCTGAACCCGCTGGGCCTGTTCACCGTACTGCTGGGCGCGGCCCTGCCCCTGATCGACTTCTTCATCGTCAACGTGGCGCTCCCGGCCATCGACAGCGACCTGGCCGCCGGCCCCGCGATGCTGGAACTGGTCGTAGGCGGCTACGGCGTGGCCTACGCCGTCCTGCTGGTGCTCGGCGGCCGTCTCGGGGACACCGCCGGCCGGCGCAGGCTCTTCCTCATCGGCATGGCCGCCTTCGGCCTCACCTCGCTGGCCTGCGGCCTGGCCCCCACGGCATGGACCCTGGTCGGGGCCCGGGTGGCCCAGGGAGCGGCCGCGGCGCTGATGCTGCCGCAGGTCCTCGCCACCATCCAGGCCACCACCCAGGGCCCGCGCCGGGCCCGCGCGATGAGCCTCTACGGAGCCACCGCCGGGCTGTCCATGGTCACCGGGCAGATCCTCGGCGGGGTGCTGGTCGCCGCGGACCTCGCCGGGTCGGGCTGGCGCTCGGTGTTCCTGGTGAACGTGCCCGTCGTGGTCCTCGGCCTGGTCCTCGCCGTGCGGGCCGTCCCCGAGACCCGCTCGGACCGCCCGGCCTCGGTCGACGTACCGGGCACGCTGCTGCTCGGCCTGTCGCTGGTGTCCCTGCTGCTGCCGCTGACCGAGGGCAGGGCGACCGGCTGGCCGCTGTGGACCTGGCTCTCACTCGCCGTGTTCCCCTTCGCGGCCGCGGCCTTCTACCTCACGGAGCGGCGCGCGGACCGGCTGGGCCGTACCCCGCTCGTGCCGCCGAGCCTGCTGCGGCTGGAGTCGCTGCGGCGCGGCCTGGTGCTGATGGTGCCCTTCTCGATGGGCTTCAGCGGTTTCATGTTCGTCGTGGCCGTCGCACTGCAGCAGGGCCTGCGGATGGGGCCGGTTTCCGCCGGGCTGGCGCTGGTGCCGATGGCCGTGGCCTTCTTCGCCGCGTCTCTGGCCGGCCCGAAGCTGGTCGGCCGCTTCGGCAGCCGGGTCGTCACCGCGGGCGGGCTGCTCCAGGGCCTGGGCATCGGCCTGCTCCTGCTGACCGTCCGCGCCGACTGGCCGGACGTCGGCCTCGCCGCCCTCGCTCCCGCGGTCGCCGTGGCGGGCCTCGGCCAGGGCCTGCAACTGCCCGTGCTGATGCGGATGATGCTGTCGGACGTCCCGGCCGACCGGGCCGGAGTGGGCGGCGGGGTCATGGTCACCACCCAGCAGTCGGCGCTCGCCCTGGGCGTGGCGACCCTGGGCAGCCTCTTCCTCGCCCTGGTGCCCGCGGCGGGCATGGGGACGGCCCTGACCGTGACCCTGCTCGTCCAGCTGGGCATGATCGCGCTCACCGTGCTCCTCAGTCTCCGCCTGCCGCGCGTGCTGCGCTGAGCGCGCCCCGCCGTCCGTCCCACGGAGCGCAGTTGCGAGGGCCTCGCACCTGGTCACGGGGCGTACGACGGCCGTAGCCGCAATGGGCTCCGTGTGCCACGGTGAACGCATGGAGGCCGACGAGAGCACCCACACCCCGGCACAGCACCACGGCGATCACCGCGGGCACACCCACCACCACGGCGACGGGCACGGCCACGCCGACGACCACGCCGACGACCACGGGCACGGCCACGCGCACGGCCTCGCCGGCGGCCACGGTCACGGCCGGGGCGACGGCCTCCGGCACCGGCTCGTCCACCTGCTCACCCCGCACGGCCACGAGGCCGCGGACAAGGTCGACGCGGCGATGGAGACCTCCCGCGAGGGGATGCGCACCCTGTGGACCTCGCTCGCCGTCCTCGGCGCCACCGCCGCCGTCCAGGCCGGGATCGTGGTCCTGTCCGGGTCGGTGGCGCTCCTCGGCGACACCGTGCACAACGCCGCCGACGCCCTGACCGCCGTCCCCCTGGGCATCGCCTTCGTCCTCGGCCGCCGGGCGGCGAACCGCCGCTACACCTACGGTTACGGCCGGGCCGAGGACCTGGCGGGCGTGCTGATCGTCCTCACCATCGCCGCCTCCGCCGCACTCGCGGCCTGGGCGGCCGTCGACCGGCTGCTGCACCCCCGCGACGTCAGCCACCTGTGGGCCGTCGCCGCGGCGGCGCTGGCCGGGTTCGCCGGCAACGAATGGGTGGCCCGCCACCGCATCCGCACCGGCCGCAGGATCGGCTCCGCCGCGCTGGTCGCCGACGGGCTCCACGCCCGTACCGACGGTTTCACCTCGTTGGCCGTCCTCCTCGGCGCGGGCGGCTCCGCCCTCGGCCGGCGCAGCGCCGACCCGGTGGTCGGCCTGCTGATCACCCTCGCGATCCTGCTGGTCCTGGGCGCCTCCGCCCGCCAGGTCGGCCGACGGCTGATGGACTCCGTCGACCCCGCCCTCGTCGACGCCGCCGAGCGCGCGCTGCGCCGCGTCGAGGGGGTGCTGGACGTCGGCCAGTTGCGCATGCGGTGGATCGGTCACGCCCTGCGCGCCGAGGCCGACATCGTGGTCGGCCCCGACCTGACCGTCGTCCAGGCCCACCGCCTGGCGGTCGCCGCGGAGCACGCCCTGATCCACGCGGTGCCGAGGCTGACGGCGGCGACGGTCCACACCGACCACGTCCATCCCGGCGGCCACGACCCCCACGCCCCCCTCGCCCACCACCCCGGCCGTGGCTGAGGCCCGGCTCCGCCCGGGGGGGAACGCGGCCTTCCCCCGTGGCCCGGGGCCTCCCGGTGTTACCGTCGCGCCCATGTCCAAGACCGAAATAGACGCGCTGACCGCCGAGTTCTTCGCCGCCTTCGACAACCGGGACGGCGGGGGCGCCGACGTGGCCCGGCTCCGCCGGCTGATCCTGCCCGGCGGTGTGATCGTGCATACCGGACCGGAGTTCACGGTGTACACCGTGGACGAGTTCATCGAGCCCCGCGAGCGCCTCCTGAAGGACGGCCGGCTGGTCGGGTTCAGCGAGTGGGAGGTCTCGGAACGGACCGAGATCGAGGGTGGCATCGCGTCACGCTTCGGCGAGTACCGCAAGTCCGGGACCCTGGACGGCGAGCCCTTCGAGGGCGGCGGCACCAAGACCATCCAGTTCGTCCGCACCCCGCAGGGCTGGCGGATCGCCGCCTTCTCCTGGTTCGACCGGCCCTGACCCGCCGCCTCCCGGGGCCTCAGCGGACCGGTGCGACCGCCTCCGCGCGCCGGACGAGCCCGGTGATCAGCGATGCGATCTCCGGCCACAGGGCGCGCGGCAGGTCGTGGCCCATCCCCTCGAAGGTCACGAACTCGGCGCCGGGGACGGCGTCGGCGGTGGCCCGGCCCCCGCTGACGTCGCACATCGGGTCGTCGGCGCCGTGGATGACCAGGGTGGGCACCGCCAGCGCGCGGAGCCGCTCCGTACGGTCCCCGGCCGCGATCGAGGCCACCGCCTGGCGGGCGACGCCGAGGGGGTCGTGGGACCGGTCGTAGGCGCGGGCCGCCCGGTCTCGCACGGCCGCCTCGTCGAACGGGAAACCGGGCGACCCGAGGACCCGTACGGTCCGCACCATCCGCTCGACGACCTCCTCGCGCGCCGTGGCGACCGGCGCCGCCAGGGCCCCCAGCGCCTCGGGATTCGCCCGTCCGACGGAGAGGTCGCCCGTCGTGGACATCAACGAGGTCAGCGACCGTACCCGGCCCGGATGTTCGAGCGCCATGGTCTGGGCGATCGCGCCGCCCATGGACAGGCCGACGACGTGCGCGCCGTCGATCTCCAGCGCGTCGAGCAGGCCGACGCTGTCGGCCGCCATGTCGGAAAGCGTGTACGAGGCCGAGGACAGGTCCCCGGCGAGCGCCGCGCGGACGTCCGGGACGGGTGCGTCCGGGAAGTGCGAGGACCGCCCGACGTCGCGGTTGTCGAACCGGATCACCTGCACCCCGCGCGAGGTGAGCTCGGCGCAGAATCCCTCGGGCCAGCCCAGCATCTGCAGGGCGATGCCCATGATCAGCAGCACCGCCGGATCGCGCGGATCACCGAAACGCTCGTAGGCGATCTCGATCTTCGAGGGGCCCACGCCGAACGCCTTCTGTTCCGTCATGGGCCCACCATAGAGCGGCGCGTGGCCGCCCCGGCCGAAGGCGGAGCCCGACGTTTCCCCTCGCGGGTCCCGCGCCCGTCCGGGTCGGCGGGATCCGCGCGATCGGCGGGAAATTGCGCGAGGCTGCTCGATTCCGCGCCGTTCCGAGCATCTATTGACATGTACGCGACGCTGCGCTGCACTGGGCACCCGTCTTCCACGGTCCCACCCGGCTGGAGGCAGCCATGCGCCCGCTCGGATTCCTGGTGGCCACCGCCTGCGCGGTGTCCGTACTGACAGCGCCCGGCGCCGCGGCCCACGGGGCTTCCGCTTCCGCGGCCGCGCAAGCGCGTCCCGCTGCCGCCTCCGTCCGTGCGGCCGCCTCGGACGCGACCCCGCAGACCGTTCCCGCGCTGCGGGAGTGGACCGCGTCAGCCGCCGACCCCTACGCCTTCACCGCCGCCGCCCGGATCGTCGTCGACCCCGCCGCGGCCGACCGGCTCTCCGGCGAGGCCGCCACCTTCGCCGAGGACCTCACGGCGCTGACCGGGCACCAGGTCCCCGTGGTCACCGGCACTCCGGCCGCCGGGGACATCGGGATCGGCCTGGACGATCCCGCCCTGCCGCCCGAGGGCTACCGGATGACCGTCGGACCGGCCCTCACCCTCCGGGCCGCCACCGCCACCGGCGCCTTCAACGGCACCCGCACCGTCCTGCAACTGCTCCACCGGTCCGCCGCCGTGCCGGCGGGCACCGCCGTCGACTGGCCGGACAAGTCCGAGCGCGGGCTCATGGTCGACCAGGGGCGCAAGTTCTTCACCGTCGAATGGCTGCGGCGGCACATCAAGGAACTGGCCTACCTCAAGCTCAACTACTTCCACTTCCACCTGTCGGACACCTTCGGCTTCCGCCTGGAGAGCTCCACCCACCCGGAGGTCGTCTCCGCCGACCACTACTCCAAGCAGGACATCGCCGACCTCGTCGCCCTGGGCCGCAAGTACCACGTCACCATCGTCCCGGAGATCGACACCCCGGGCCACATGAACGCCGTCCTCGCCGCCCACCCCGAACTCAGGCTCAAGAGCGCCTCCGGAGCAGCCAGCCCCGACTTCATCGACCTCTCGATGCCCGGCTCGTACGCGCTGGTCAAGGACCTCGTCACCGAGTACCTGCCGCTGTTCCCGGCCCCGTACTGGCACATCGGCGCGGACGAATACGTCACCGACTACACCAAGTACCCGCAGCTCCTCGCCTACGCCCGCGCCCACTACGGCGCCGCCGCCACCGCCAAGGACACCTACTACGGGTTCGTCAACTGGGCGGACGACCTGGTCCGGGCGGCAGGCAAGACCACCAGGATGTGGAACGACGGCATCAAGTCCGGCGACGGCACCCTCACCCCGCACCCCGGCATCCTCGTCGAGTACTGGTACACCTACGGCCTCACCCCGCAGCAGCTCGCCGCCGCCGGGCACACCGTCGCCAACGCCTCCTGGACGCCCACCTACTACGTCCTGGGCGGAGCCAAACCCGACACCAAGTGGATGTACGAGACCTGGACCGCGGACCGCTTCGAAGGCGGAGCCACCCTCTCCGACCCCACCCGGAACCCCGGCTCCCTGCTCCACGTCTGGTGCGACAACCCCACCGCCGAGACCGAGGACCAGATCGCGGCCGGGATCATGTACCCGCTGCGCGGACTGGCCCAGCAGACCTGGGGCTCCCCGAAGCCGGTGCCCACGTACGCCGCCTTCACCCCGATCGTGGCGGCCGTCGGCCACAACCCGGCCTGGCCCGGAACCGGCCGGCCCGGCAACCTCGCCCTGGGCCGCCCGACCACCGCCTCCAGCACCGAGACCGCGGACTTCCCGGCGGCGGCAGCCACCGACGGCGACCCCGGCACCCGCTGGTCCAGCGCCTACGCCGACCCCCAGTGGCTCCAGGTGGACCTCGGCGCCCCGCGCGGCGTCGGCCGCGTCGTCCTGCGCTGGGAGGCGGCGTACGCCAAGTCCTTCCAGATCCAGCTCTCCGATGACGCCACCACCTGGCGCACCATCCACTCCACCACCACCGGCACCGGGGGAGTCCAGGACCTCACTGGCCTGAGCGGAACCGGCCGGTACATCCGCGTCCTCGGCACCCGGCGCGGCACCGCGTACGGCTACTCCCTCCACGAGTTCGAGGTCTACGACGACCCGTCTACGGCCCCGCGCACCCTCACGGCCGCCGGCAAGGCCCTCGACGACCCGGCGGGCTCCACCGCCCCCGGCACCCGGCTGATCACCTGGACACCCCACGGCGGCCCCAACCAGCAGTGGCGGCTCACCCCCGGCGCCGACGGCACCCACACCCTGGTCAACGGGGCCTCCGGGCTCTGCGCGGACATCGATGGCGGCTCGGTCTCGGCCGGCGCGGCCGTCGTGCAGGCCGTCTGCACCGGCGGCGACGGCCAGCGCTGGAGGATGGCCGCGCTGCCGGGCGGCGGCTCCTCGGTGACGAACGGGAAGAGCGGGCTCCTGCTCACCACCGCCTCCGGCACGGACGGGGCCGCCGTCACCCAGCAGGCCGCGACCGGGTCGGCGTTCCAGAGCTGGCTGATCGCCTGACCCCGTGGCGCTCGGCGGCCCCGCCGCTCCGTGGCGCCAGCGTCCTGTGCCGGGTCAGTCGCGCCCGCCCCGGGCGAGGCGGTGCACGCGGTCGAGGAGGTCGTTCGGATGGAAGGGCTTCGCGAGGACCTCGTCCACTCCCGCCTTCAGCGCCTGGACGGTGCACTCCGGGTCGGCCGGGGGCAGGGCGAGGATCGGGACCCGCCCGTGTCCGGGATCCCGCCGGATCTCCTCGAACAGCGCCACCTCGTCGAGCCCCGGACCGGTGCGCTCGCAGACCACCAGGCCCACGGGCCCCTCGCGCTCCAGCAGGGCCACCGTCTCCCGGCCGCTCCCGCCGTCGACGACCACGTAGCCGGCGGAGACGAGGAGCCGTTCGAGCAGCCCCCAGAGCCTGCGGTCCTTCACGATCAGGAGGATCTTGGCGGGGATGTCGCCGCTCATGGTGTTTCCTTCCGCTCCGGGCGGTGAGCCCTGAGCTGTGAGCCCCGAGCGGGCTCAGGGTCGGTTCGGGGTGGGGTCGGGGTGATGCCCGATGTCCGGCGGCCGGCCCCGCGGACAAGATCGACTCATGACTCGTCGACCCCGCCGTTCCGCCCGGACGGCCCTGACACGGGCCGCCTTCGTGACGGCGCCGCTCCTCATCCTCGCCTACGGTGCCATCCGGCTCACCGACCCGGACCACGGCCCCGGCCCCGTCTGGACCACCGGGCACCTCGCGCTGACCGCCGCCATGCTGTTGTTCGTGCCGGTCTTCGCCCGGCTGGGGGCGCTGGCCCGGCCGGACGCGGGGCCAGCCGGGCGGCTGAGCGCCGGCGCCGCGACGGTCCTCGGGCTGGCCGGCACCCTGGCCGTGACCGTCCAGGCGTGCATCGACCTCTACGCCGGCTTCCGCGCCACCGACCGGCCCGGCATGGAGCGGCTGTTCGAGCAGGTGCAGAGCCACCCCGGGGTGATGCCGGCGGTGTACGGCGTGGGCCCGCTGCTCTTCTACGTCGGCCTGATCTGGATCCTCGTCCAGCTCTCCGCCCGGCGCCGCGTCAGCCTCTGGAGCCCTCTGGCGGCGGTGGCCGGAACCGCCACCGCGGCGGCCGGCGGCCTCGACCTGATGCCCCTCGCCGCAGCCCTCTTCTGCGCCTCCCTCGCCCCCCTGGCCCGCCGCCGCCCCGGCGACCCGTCCGTCCGTGCCGTCGACCGGCCGGTCGGGTTGACCGCCGACCGCCAGGCCCTGTGAAAAGCCCCGGTCCGGCCCGGCTCGGCCAGGGCCGGACCTACGCCCGCTCCAGCAGGGCGTCGCCCAGCTCGCTGGTCGCGTAGTGCACCTCGCGCCGGTAGCGGTGGCTCGTGACGAGACCGGCCTCCCGCAGCACCCCGAGGTGCTGCGAGACCGCGCCGAGGCTGAGCCCCGTCCGGGCCGCCAGCTGGGTCGTGGTGGCGGGCGAGCTCGTGCACGAGAGGAGCAGGGCCCGGCTGCGCCCCAGCAGACGGGCCAGCCCCTCGCCGGGGACACCGCGCCGCTCCCACAGTGTGCCCACGGCCCGCGCCGGGTAGACGACGGCCGGCGGCGTCGGCCCGGGCCCGGTCAGCAGGTGGCAGCGGACCGCGAAGGCGCTCGGGGCCAGGGTGATCCCCCCGCCGTCCAGGTCGAGGACCGCCGGGCCCAGCTCCGGGGAGACCAGCCGGTCGCCCGTCCAGCGCAGCGCGGGATGGAGCCGGGAGAGCACCTCCTGTATGCCGTCCTCGGCCAACTGCCTGGTCCGGTAGGCGATGTCCGCCTCCAGGACCGCCCGGACGCGGGGCCAGTACGGCCGGACCGCCGCCTCCCACCAGGCGCGCAGGGCGTCCGCCGGGTCCGGCGGGGCCACCCCGGCCACCCCGGCGGGCGGCACCGCCAGCAGCGCGAGCTCCTCCTCGAACTCGGCCAGGGGGCAGCGCGGAGGGGGCGTCAGGAAGTCCGGTACGTCCGCCGACGGACGCGCCCCGGGACGGTCCACGGCGGTCAGGACCCGCAAGGGGGCCGTCCGCACGGCCAGGGCCCGGTCGGTCCGCAGCGCCCGTACCGAGGTGAGCCACGGCAGGTGGACGGCGTAGCGGCCCGGATCCGCCACGGCCCGGAAGCTGGTGACGGTCTCCCACAGCGGTGAGATCGCGAACCTCACGCCCGCGACGTCCCGCACCCCGAACCGCACCTCACCCATGGCCGCGCCCCCCCGTCCGGCGGTGTGTCCGCCCGCCACCACCTTTCGGCCCAGACTAAAACAATGGCCGTGCCGCCCCCGCGCCGGTGATCTTCGCATCCATGACGCACCCCCGCCCCGACGCCGCCCCGCACCCCCGCCCCGACGCCGCCCCGCACCCCCGCCCCGGCGC
>NZ_JBFRER010000116.1:0-25183 GCF_052114405.1 Streptomyces sp. M-16
GTCGCCGGCCGTGCGGGCGGCCCGGGGCCGGGGGGCGGCCGTGGCCGGGGCGGGGGTCCTCGTGCGCCGCATCAGACGCGCCTGCGCGTGCTCTGGCGGGAGATGGTGCGGGCGTCGAGGCCCGAGAGGCCGCGCACGGCGACGTACGCCTTCTCGTGGGTCGGCAGCGAGACGCGCCCGCGCAGCACGGCCTCGGGCTCGCGCTCGATGCGGTCCAGGAGGCGGCGGTAGATGCCGGCCATCGCGGCCACGCAGGCGCCGCTGCGCCGGTCGAGCATCGGCAGCAGCCGGTAGCCCTCGACGAACAGGGCCCGCGCGCGCCGCACTTCGTGGTGGACGAGGCCGGCGAAGTCCGCTCCGGCCGGGGCCCGGTCGCCGTGGAAGCCTTCGGAGCAGCCGAACTTGGCGAGGTCCTCGGCGGGGAGGTAGGTGCGGCCGTTGGCCGCGTCCTCGCGAACGTCCCGCAGGATGTTGGTGAGTTGCAGGGCCAGGCCCAGGGTGTCGGCGTACTCGTCGGCGCGGGCCGCTTCGGACGCGCCGAGACCGCCGGTGTGCACGGTGCCGAAGACGCCGAGGGAGAGCCGTCCGATGGCCCCGGCCACGCAGCGGCAGTAGGCCTTGAGGTCGTCCCAGGTCTCGTACTCCTCGCCGCGGACGTCCATCAGGACCCCGTCGATGAGTTCGTCGAGGCCGCCGAGGGGGATGGGGAAGCGCCGCGCGGCGTGGGCGAGGGCGACGGCGACCGGGTCGGTGTCGTCCTCGTCGACCTCCTCGGCCCGGATCCGGCCCAGCAGTGCGCGCGTCTCCTCCAGCCGTACGAGCTTGGCCTCGGGCGGGAGCGTGCCGTCGCCGATGTCGTCGACGCGCCGCGAGAAGGCGTACAGCGCCGACATCGCGTGCCGCTTGTCGGTGGGCAGCAGCCGGATGCCGTACGCGAAGTTGCGCGCCTGCGTTCCGGTGACGGCCTCGCAGTAGCTGTAGGCCGCGACGACCGGAGCGGACGGAACGGACGCGTGTGTGGGGCCCTCCACGTTCGGGCTCACCCCTTTCTCGGCGCTGTGCGCAGGACGGCGGCCACCTCGCGGAGCAGGAGGCTCCGGGTGGGCTTGGGCGGGCCGGGGAGCACATCGAAGCCTGCGGCCGAAATCGCCCGCAGGGCGGCGCGCCCTCCTCCCACGAACCCCGCGAGCAACAGCCGTAGCCTGCCGTGCACGCTACCCACGAGGGGGGTGCCTTCATTCAGGAGTTCGCGTGCGCGTTCAGTTTCGAATGCGACCAGGGAGCGTACGGACGCTCCGGCGGACGGGGCCCGCAGGTCGTTCTCGGTGACGTGGAAGCGGCGCATGTCCTGCGCGGGGAGATAGATCCGGTCGCTGCCGAGGTCCTCGGCGACGTCCTGGAGGTGTTCGGCGATCTGCAGGGCGGTGCAGACGGCGTCGGAGCGGCGGATCCGCTCGGGGGTGGCGGTACCGGTCAGGGCGAGCACGAGGCGGCCCACGGGGTTGGCGGAGAGCTCGCAGTAGGCGAGGAGGTCCGCGTACGTCGCGTACCGCGTGACGTGCTGGTCCTGGCGGTTGGCTTCGATGAGCCCGAGGAAGGGCTCGGGGGTGAGGCCGTGGTCGCGCACGACGGGGCGCAGGGCCAGCAGCAGGGGGTGGCGGGGCGGGCCGTCGGCGGAGCCGAAGACGCGCAGCAGGTCGGCCTCGAAGGCGTCGAGCATGGCGGGGCGGTCGTCCACCGCGGCCGGGTCGAGTCCCAGGAGCACGGCGTCACGGCCGCCGGGGGCGAGGTCGCCGTCGCCGATGTCGTCGACGAGGCGGGCGTAGCCGTAGACCGCCGTCAGGCCCTCGCGCCAGGCGCGGGGCAGGAAGGCGGGGGCGACGGGGAAGTTCTCCGCCGCGGCCTTGGCGAGGGTGGCGCGGGCGTGCGGGTCGAGGACGGCGTCGAAGGCGCCGGGCCGGATGCCGGGCCCGGCGGTCACCGCCCGCCGCCCGCGGCGGGGACGGCCACTGCGCCTGGGGACCGCAGAATTCCCGTAGCCATTGCCGTCACGTCTCCCGTTCTACACTGCCGACCCAAGTCATCCCATTTCGGACACGCCGCCGAAGTTTACCCGGGAGTATCCGGGGAGAACCGGTTGTGGGGAATCGTCCCCTCTTGGCGCGATTGAGAACTGGTCCAGCTTACGCTGTACAACCCCGCGGGGGCCTATCGGGTGTTCACGGCGCCCCGGAATGTCGGTCCCGGGCCGGATCCCGCCGCACGGCGAGGCCCCCGGCGCGCGGAGCGACGGGGGCCTGCGACGGCCGGATCCGGCGGGCCGGAACGTCCGGTCAGTGGCTGGTGGCCTTCTCGTACGCGGAGACGACTTCCTCGGTGGGCCCGTCCATCAGGAGTTCGCCCTTCTCCAGCCACAACACCCGGCTGCAGGTGTCGCGGATGGAGTTGTTGTTGTGGCTCACCAGGAAGACCGTGCCGGCCTTCTCCCGCAGTTCGCGGATGCGCGCCTCGGAACGGACCTGGAACTTGCGGTCACCGGTGGCGAGGGCCTCGTCGATCATCAGGACGTCGTGGTCCTTGGCRGCCGCGATCGAGAAGCGCAGGCGCGCCGCCATGCCCGAGGAGTAGGTGCGCATGGGAAGGGAGATGAAGTCCCCCTTCTCGTTGATCCCCGAGAAGTCGACGATGTCCTCGTAGCGCTCCTTGATCTGCTCGCGGGTCATGCCCATCGCGAGACCGCCGAGGACCACGTTGCGCTCGCCCGTGAGGTCGTTCATCAGGGCGGCGTTCACGCCYAGCAGCGAGGGCTGGCCGTCGGTGTAGACCTTGCCGGACTCGCAGGGCAGCAGGCCCGCGATGGCGCGCAGCAGGGTGGACTTGCCGGAGCCGTTGGAGCCGATGACGCCGATGGCCTCGCCGCGGTACGCCGTGAAGGAGACCCCGCGCACGGCGTGGACCCGGCGGACGCCCGGGGAGTCGCCCTTGCCGCGGCGGAGTATCTTGCTCAGCGCCGCGGTGGCGCTGCCCTTGCCGGAGCTTCCGGTGTTGACGCGGTACACGATGTGCACCTCGTCGGCGATGACGGTGGGCACGAGGCCCCGGGTGATCTCAGCCACGGCCGTAACGCTCCTCAGCCTTCCAGAAGTACACGAAGCCGCCGGCGCCGATGAGGACGGCCCAGCCGACCGCGAAGAGCCAGACGTGGGGCGGCAGGTTGGACGCGCCGTAGTCCTCGATCAGGGAGAAGCGGACGAGGTCCATGTAGATCGCCGCGGGGTTCCACTGGAGGACGTCCGCGATCCAGGCCGGCTTGTCCTTCAGCATCGTGCCGATCGAGAACATCACGCCCGAGGCGTACATCCACGTGCGGGTGAGGAAGGGCATCAGCTGCGCGAGGTCGGGGGTCTTGGACCCCATCCGCGCGAAGACCAGCGCGAGGCCGGTGTTGAAGACGAACTGCAGGGCCAGCGTCGGGACGACGAGCAGCCAGGACAGCTGCGGGTAGTTCCCGAAGGCGACCGCGACGATGACCACGACGATCATCGAGTACAGCAGCTGCTGGAGCTGCTGCATGGAGAAGGAGATCGGCAGTGAGGCGCGCGGGAAGTGCAGCGCGCGCACCAGGCCGAGGTTGGTGGGGATCGCCCGGACGCCCGCCATCAGCGAGTTCTGGGTGAAGGTGAAGACGAAGATGCCCATCACCAGGAAGGGGATGTACACCCCCTTCTCCATTCCCCGGCCCGCGTTCAGGATGAGGCCGAAGATCAGGTAGTAGACGAGCGCGTTGAGCAGGGGGGTCGCCACCTGCCAGATCTGGCCGAGCTTCGCCTGGCTGTACTGCGCCACCAGCTTGGCCCGCGAGAAGGCCATGATGAAGTGGCGCCGGCCCCAGAGCTGCCGCACGTATCCGCCCAGGCTGGGCCGAGCACCACTGACCGACAGGCCGTACTTCCTGGCGAGCTCGGCGGGGCTCAGGCCCGCGTCGTCGGACGGCGGCTTGCTCGTGGCGAGGGCGCCGTCGTGGGTTGTGTCACTCACAAGTTGAAACTTTCCGTCTTCAAGATGCGGCAGGAGGGGCGTCGGGGCTGGAGCGCCGGACCCGTGATGGGGCCCATGCTCCCAGACGTGAGCTTGTCAGATGACAGGCGGTCGACCCAGCCGGGTCAGCTTCCAGACCGTACGCCACCTCATGGGGCGCCGGGGACCGCAGGGTGTGGTCCAGCCCTCCTTGAACCCGCCGAACCAGGCCTTGAGCGCCGGTGCCGAGGGCCTGCGCACGAGCGTCAGGGCGAGCCAGACGCCCAGGTAGACCGGGACCAGCGGGGCGGGCAGGTTGCGGCGGGCGAGCCACACCCGGTTACGGGCCACCATACGGTGGTAGACCGCGTGCCGGGACGGGGCGGTGGCCGGGTGCAGCAGCACCATGTCCGCCCGGTAGTCGATCAGCCATCCGGCGTCGAGTGCCCGCCAGGCCAGGTCGGTCTCCTCGTGCGCGTAGAAGAACTCCCCGGGCAGGGTTCCGACCTGCTGGAACACCGTCGTGCGGACGGCGTTGGCGCCGCCCAGGAAGGTGGTCACGCGGGAGGAGCGCATCGGGTCCGAGGCGCGCAGCCGGGGCACGTGACGGCGCTGGGTGGCGCCGGTCTCCGGGTCGGCGATGCGGAAGCTGACGATCCCCAGCTCCGGGTCCTCGGCGAAGGCCTGCCGGCACAGCTCGGCGGTGTCGGTCCGCTCCAGCAGCCCGTCGTCGTCGAGGAAGAGCAGGACGTCCACGTCGGCGCCGCCGGGGCCGAAGGCCTCGATGCCGACGTTGCGGCCGGCCGGGATGCCCAGGTTCTCGGGCAGCTCGACGGTGCGCACGCCCTCGGGCAGACCGGTGACCGGCACGCCCTGGCCGACGACGACCACCTCGACGGGGTCGCCGTCCTGGCGGGCCACCGACTCCAGCAGCGCCTTGAGCTCGTCGGGGCGGTTGCCCATGGTGATGATCACGGCGCCCAGCCGCATCGGCGCGGTCACTTGAGCCTGCTGGAGGCCAGGATCGACACCAGGTGCAGCACGGTCTGGAGCAGCGCGATGCCGGCCAGGACGGCCACGCCGAGCCGGGAGAAGAACAGGTCGCCGCGGACCTGGTCCAGGACGGCCAGCACCAGGATGAGCAGGGAGGCCTCGATGCCCAGCACCAGGCGGTGGAACTTCAGCGCGGAGGCGGCCCGGCGGGCCAGGGCCATGCCGGAGGAGCGGGGCTCGGAGGCAGCCTCCTTGACCGGCTCCTTGCCCGTCTGGTGGCGGGCGACGCCGACCAGGTCGGTCTCGGCCTTGATCAGGATCGCGCCGAGCGCCGCGAGGGTGCCCAGGAAGGCCCACAGCCAGTCGATGCGCCCGCCGCCCCACAGGTCGCTGGCGCGCAGGCCGAAGCCGACCAGGACGGCCGCGTCGCACAGGTAGGCGCCGACCCGGTCCAGGTAGACCCCGGCGAGCGAGTACTGCTTCTTCCAGCGGGCGACCTCGCCGTCGACGCAGTCGAGCAGCAGGTACAGCTGGACCATGACCACGCCGAGGACGGCGCCCCAGATGCCCGGCACCAGGAGGGCGGGCGCGGCGAGGACGCCGGCGAGGGTCATCACGTAGGTCAGCTGGTTGGGCGTGACCTTGGTGGTGACCAGGAGACGGGTGATGCGCAGGGAGATCTCGCGCATGTACAGGCGGCCGCCCCAGTGCTCGCCACTGCGCCGGTCCTTGACGCCCGGCGGATGAACGACGGGCCGGAGTTCAGCTACGGATGGTCTGGGCATAGTCGGCGTAAGCGTCCCTGATCTCGGCTGCGGACAGGTTGAGGTGCTCCAGGATGGTGAAGCGTCCCGGGCGGGTCTGGGGGGCGTAGTCGACGGCCGCGACGAACTCGTCCACGCTGAACCCGATCTCCTCGGGCAGCACGGGCAGCCCGTGGCGGCGCAGGACCTCGGCGAACAGCCCGGACTGCTCGGCGGCGCCGCGCAGGTGCATGGCGAAGGCGGCGCCGATGCCGACCTGCTCGCCGTGGAGGGCGGAGCGTCCCGGGTAGAGCAGGTCGAAGGCGTGGCTGATCTCGTGGCAGGCGCCGGACGAGGGCCGGGTGTCGCCGCTGATCGACATGGCGATGCCGGAGAGCACGAGGCCCTCGGAGAGCACGGTGAGGAACTCGTCGTCCCCGCATCCGCCGGGGTGGCGCAGGACCGACTCGCCCGCCGTGCGGGCCATGGCGGCGGCCAGGCCGTCGACGGCCTCGCCGGTGATCGCGTGCGAGAGCTCCCAGTCGGCGATGGCCGAGATGTTGGAGATCGCGTCGCCGATGCCCGCGCGGATGAACCGCACCGGAGCTTCCTTGATCACGTCGAGGTCGATCACCATGGCGATCGGCGTGGGCACGCCGTAGGAGCCCCGCCCGTTGTCGTTGTCCAGGATGGACACCGGGGAGCAGATCCCGTCGTGCGACAGGTTCGTGGCGACGGCCACCATGGGCAGGCCGACCCGCGCCGCGGCGTACTTCGCCACGTCGATGATCTTGCCGCCGCCCAGGCCCACGACGGCGTCGTAGCGGCGGCCCTTTATGTCGTCGGCCAGCTTGACCGCGGAGTCGATGGTGCCGTCGACGACCGGGTACCAGTCGGCGTGCGGCAGGACGGGCTCCAGTTTGGCGCGCAGCGCCTGACCGGAGCCCCCGCTGATCGCCATGGCGAGCTTGCCGGACGCGGAGATGCGCTGGTCGGCCAGGAGGCCGGCCAGGTCGTCCATGGCCCCTCGGCTGATGTCGACGACAACGGGCGAGGGGATCAGCCGCGTCAGTACCGGCATGCGATCGTCCGGCCCTTGGCGAGGTCGTCGTGGTTGTCGATCTCGACCCACGCGACGTCCCCGATGGGCGCGACGTCGATGGTGAAGCCGTCGTTGACGAGCTGCTGGTAGCCGTCCTCGTAGTAGAGGTCGGGGTCCCGCTCGAAGGTGGTCTTCAGCGCCTCGGCGAGCTGCTCGGCGGCCTCGGGCTCGATCAGGGTGACGCCGATGTACTCGCCCGTCGCGTCGGCCGGGTCCATCAGCTTGGTGATCTTGCGCACGCCCTGACCGTCGGCGGTGACGACCTTCATCTCCTCGTCGGCCAGGTTCTTGACCGTGTCGAGGGCCAGGATGATCTTCTGGCCGTTGCCGCGGGCGGCGAGGAGGGTCTTCTCGACGGAGACCGGGTGGACGGTGTCGCCGTTGGCGAGGATCACGCCCTGCTTCAGGACGTCACGCGCGCACCACAGGGAGTAGGCGTTGTTCCACTCCTCGGCCTTGTCGTTGTCGATCAGCGTGATCTTGACGCCGTACTTGGCCTCCAGCGCCTCGCGACGCTCGTAGACGGCCTCCTTGCGGTAGCCGACGACGATGGCGACCTCGGTGAGGCCGACCTCGGCGAAGTTGCCCAGGGTGAGGTCGAGGACCGTCAGGCTCTCCTCCTGCCCCTCCGGGCCGACCGGCACGAGGGCCTTGGGCAGGGTGTCGGTGTAGGGACGCAGGCGGCGTCCGGCACCGGCAGCGAGTACAAGGCCGATCATGCTGGTTCTCCTTCGTCATGTACGGCGGGTGCTCCGGCGGAGACCCAGAAGCGGATGCTCTCCACGAGCACCACCAGAGCCACGAACACGGCCGTGACCGTGAGCGCGACGGGGAAGTCCGCTGCGCGCGACGCCAGGACGGCGGCCAGCACCGCGGTGAGCAGCACCCGGCCCTCGTGCCCGCCGATCGTCCGCACCAGCCAGTGCGGGGGCGCGCCGGTGCCACCGCGGATGCGGTAGACCGTGTCGTAGTGATGGTAGGCGACCGCCGCGATCAGGCCGAATGCCGCCGGGAGCGCCCCGGGGACGTCCGCCTTGACGGCGAGGACCAGGACGGTGGTGTATTCGGCGGCCCGGAACAGCGGCGGCAGCAGCCAGTCCAGCGCGCCGCGCAGCGGGGCGCCGACGGCGTCGCCGCTGACCACCGCGTAGAGCAGGGCGGCGTAGACGACCGTCATCGAGCCGAAGGGCTCGTACCAGGCGACGCCGACCACGACGACCGCGCCGAGCACGGCGAAGGGCAGGCGCAGCGAGCGGGCGGGGTGGGAGGCGACCTTGGCGATCAGCTCGGCGAGCGGCCCCGAGTCGGTGAGGTCCAGGAGCGCCCGGGCGGCCCGGTCCGTGCGCCGGGCCTTGCGGGTCAGGGAGCGCAGGACCCGGCCGGCGGTGGTGTAGAGGGCGCCGAAGGCGCAGCCGACCAGCAGGGCGTAGAAGACGATGCGGGGGGTGGTGAAGGCGGTCAGGACCGCGATCATGGCCCAGCGCTCACCGATCGGCAGGATGATCATCCTGCGGACCCAGACCGTCCAGCCGACGCTGTCGAGCCGGCCGGACAGGGCGGCCGTCGGACTGGTGTTGGCGGTGGCGTCGTGGTTGGCCTCGTTGAAGGCGAAGTCGACGACGTGCCGGCAGGTCATGAGGATCATCGCGCCGAGCGCGAGGGCCCACACGTCGTCGCCGTTCCTGGCGGAGCCGAGCGCGAGGCCCGCGTAGAAGGAGTACTCCTTCGCGCGGTCGAAGGTCGCGTCGAGCCAGGCGCCCATCGTCGAGTACTGGAGCGAGTAGCGGGCGAGCTGCCCGTCGGTGCAGTCCAGGACGAAGGAGACGAGCAGCAGGACGCCGGCCACGACGTAGCCCCAGCGGTCGCCGGTGGCCGCGCAGCCCGCCGCGATCAGGGCAGTGACCAGCGAGGCCGTGGTGACCTGGTTCGGGGTGAGACCGCGGCGCGCGCACCAGCGGGCGATGTAGCGCGAGTACGGGCTGATGCAGAAGGTCGTGAAGAAGCCGTCGCGGGACTTCACCGCGGTGCGCAGCCGTACGGCTTCGTCGTCCACGGCGGCGACGGCGGCGACGGCCTCGGCGCGCTCCGCGTCGGTGCCGGGGACGGCGGCGACCAGGGTGCCGAGCTCGGGCCGCTGGACGGTGGTCCCGTCGGCCTCGACGGCGGCGGCGAGCCGGTCGGCGTAGGGTCCGCCGCCCGCGGGTGCGAGGGCCGCGGCCCGGTCGAGGGCGGCGCGGGCCCCGGGCTGCACGGCGAAGGCGCCGGTCACGGCGCAGGCGTCGAAGCGCGGGTCGGTCAGCGCGAGGCGCAGCGCGTGCGGGTGCCCGACGAAGGCGCTGTCGACGACGGCCACCCGCTGGTCGGCCGGTACGTCGGCCAGCGCGGCGGCGGTGCCTTCGGGACCGGTGACCGGGCGGACGTCGAACCCGAGCGACCGGAGCTCGTCTTCAAGCGGTGATCCGGGGACCGGCAGGCCGGTGAGGATGACGGTCGACAGACGAACTCACTCCTTGCAGCGAACTTCTCGACGGGGCGCCCTGCGGGGCGGCGCGGCACGTCGGCAGAGGCTATCGGATGAATGGAACGCCGTATTCATCAGCCTTTCGGGCCCCATCAGGGGGCTTTGGCCTCGGATGTTAGGGTGGTCGGCGGCGTGCACGAATCCCGTGAGCACGTCCCGGAACGAGGAAAGAGGTGGATCGATGACCGTCGCAGTGGTCGCTGCCGAGCGCGGCGAACTCCGGTACGTCCCCGTTTCCTCCCTCCGGGCTTCCGGCCGGGCCTGAGCACACCGTTCGGTCCCGTCGGCCGGAGCCCCCTGTCCAAGGGCTCACGTTGACCGACCACACCGACCACAAGCACACCTGCGACAGCACCGCCGCCACCGGCTCCCCCTCCGCCCCCTCCGCCGCCTCCGCTCCCGACGGGGCCTTCCTCGCGGCCTTCATGGAGCTGCACCACGGCCTGCCCCGGCAGTCCCCCGGCTCCGACGCGACCACCCGTCACCTGCTGTCCCTGTGCGGACCGCTGCCGGAGCGGCCGCGCGTCCTGGACCTGGGCTGCGGTCCCGGCCGCAGCGCGCTGCTGCTCGCCGCCGAGGCGGGCGGGCCGGCCGGGGCCGGTTTCGCCGAGGTGACCGCCGTCGACCTCCACGAACCCTTCCTCGCCGAACTGCGCGCCGCCGCGGAGGCCCGCGGCCTCGGCGGCCGTGTCGAGGCGGTCCGGGCGGACATGGGCGCGCTCCCGTACGGGGACGGCTCCTTCGACCTCGTGTGGGCCGAGGGCTCCGCCTACTGCATCGGCTTCGACCGGGCGCTCGCCGAGTGGAAGCGGCTGCTGGCACCCGGCGGCACCCTGGTGCTGACCGAGTGCGAGTGGACCGCCGAGGAGCCTTCCGCCGGAGCGCGGGCCTTCTGGGACCCGCGGTGCGCGCTGCGGTCCGCCGCCCGCAACACCGCCGCCGCCCAGGCGGCCGGGTACCGGGTGCTGGGGACCCACCTGCAGCCGGACTCCGACTGGGCCGAGTACTACGGTCCGCTCGCCGTCCGGGCCCGGACGGCGCGGGCCTCGACCCCGGCGGCCGGGGCCGCGGTGGCCGCCACGCGCGAGGAGATCGCCGTACGGGAGCGGCACGGTCACGAGTACGGCTACCGGGGCTACGTCCTGACCCCGGTGACCGCGGGGGACGGGGACCGCTGGCCGGCCCGGCCGGAGACCGCGGCGCAGGCGGCGGCCGTGCGGGCCGTCAACCTGGCGGCCTTCGACACCCCGCTGGAGGCTGATCTCGTGGACGCGCTGCGCGCCGACGCCGCCTGGCTGCCGGGTCTCTCCTACGTGGCCGGGCGTCCCGACGGCTCGGTGGCGGCGCACGCGCTGCTGACCCGGTGCACGGTGGACGGCGTACCGGCGCTGGCGCTCGCGCCGGTGGCCACCGATCCCCCGGCGCAGCGGTCGGGCGCCGGCAGCGCGGTCGTCCGGGCCCTGCTCGCGGCGGCCCGGGCGCGGGGAGAGTCGCTGGTCCTGGTCCTCGGGCGCCCCGCGTACTACGCGCGCTTCGGGTTCGTGCCGGCCTCGCTCTTCGGGATCCGGGCCCCCTTCGAGGTGCCCGACGAAGCGATGATGGCGCTGGTCCTCGACGCTTCCGTCCCGGTGCCGAAGGGAACCATCGGCTACCCGGCCCCGTTCGGGATCTGACGGCACGGCTCACCTGTCCGCCCCCCGCCGCGTGCCTAGCACGCGGCGGGGGGCGGACATGCGCTGATCTCCGAAGTGGGGACAAGACTCTTTTGTACGGCAGACTGAAGGCCGGAGTCCGAAGCGAAGGATGGGTATGCCGACCACACCAGCCACCGACGCCAACAGCGCGTCCGCCGGCACCGGAACTCAGGAATCGATCATGCTCGAACTGGTCGACGAGTCCGGCAACACCATCGGCACGGCGGAGAAGCTCTCCGCCCATCAGGCGCCCGGCCTGCTGCACCGGGCGTTCTCCGTGTTCCTCTTCGACGAGCGGGGCCGGCTGCTGCTCCAGCAGCGCGCCCTCGGGAAGTACCACTCCCCCGGCGTCTGGTCGAACACCTGTTGCGGCCACCCCTACCCCGGCGAGTCCCCGTTCGCGGCGGCGGCCCGGCGGACCCACGAGGAGCTGGGGCTGTCGCCCTCGCTGCTCGCCGAGGCGGGGACGGTGCGCTACAACCACCCGGACCCCGCGTCCGGGCTGGTCGAGCAGGAGTACAACCACCTGTTCGTGGGACTCGCACAGGCGGCGCCGGATCCGGATCCGGAGGAGGTCGGCGACACGGCCTTCGTCACGGCCGAGGAGCTGGTGAAGCGGCATGCCGAGGTGCCGTTCTCGGCCTGGTTCATGACGGTCCTGGACGCGGCCCGGCCCGCGATCCGCGAGCTGACGGGCGACGCGGCGGGCTGGTAGCCGCGGCTCCCTCCGGCCGGGCTCCCGCACCGGCTCCGGTTCTTTCGGGGCGTGCTCGTTCAGGGCGTGCCCGCTCAGAGCTCGGGGGCCGGCGCGGTGAGCGGCAGGGCGGCCCAGATCACCTTGCCCCCGGACGAGGTGTGCTCGACGTCACAGACCCCGCCGGCCTCCCGCGTGACCTCGCGGACCAGCAGGAGGCCCCGGCCGCCGGTCTGGCCGAAGTCGGCCTCCAGGGCCTTGGGCCGGTACGGGTGGTTGTCCTCGACGGCCACCCGTACCCATTCCCGGCCCACCGCCACCTCGACGGCGACCTCCGGGGAGAGCAGGGCCGCGTGCCGGACCGAGTTCGTCACCAGTTCGGAGACGATCAGCAGCAGGGAGTACACCAGGTCCTGCGGGGCCGGCACCCCCTGGCGGCCGAGCAGGTCGCGGACCGCACGGCGGGCCTGCGGAACGGATTCTTCTACCGCCGGCGCGGTGAAGCGCCACACCCCCTCGTACGCGAGGGGGTCCGCCGGAGCCGGCGCCTCCCCCTCCCCGGCTGGCGGGACGCTCCCGCTGTCGTTCATCTTCCGGCCCCCGTCTTCGCGCTCGATCGTCTCCACGTGCCAAGAGTGGGGACGCGGCTGGTCCGGACCTCGTCGCTGACCAGAACTCAGCGCCTATCGGACACTTTTTGACCGGTGGCGTATGACAGAGTCAGTTGTTCGACCGTTCTTGATCCGGCGCGGAGTCCTGCGCAGCCGTCTCCCGCACCCCGTCCACCGCGCCCGGCCCGGTGGCCCCGTCCCTCCCTGACCAGGCCGAGAACCCGCCGCACGCCCGTCACAGCCGGGGACGGACTCCCCTTGATCGCGGTTCGGCCGACCGGGATAGCATCCGGCGCATGGACGCAGCCCTCCGCACCACCGTCGCCGACGGCGTGGCCACCGTCGTCATCTCACACCCGGCCAAGCGCAACGCCATGACCGCCGCGATGTGGCGGGCCCTGCCGGAGCTGCTGGCGAGGCTCGCGGCGGACCCGGACGTCCGGGTCCTGGTGCTGACCGGGGACGGTCCGACCTTCTGCGCCGGCGCCGACATCTCCTCCCTCACGGGTGACGACGATCCGCAGGCCCTGTCGGTCGCCGCGGAGGAGGCCCTGGCCGCCTTCCCGAAGCCGACCGTGGCGGCGGTCCGGGGTTTCTGCGTGGGCGGCGGCAGCCAGCTGGCGGCCGCGTGCGACCTGCGGTTCGCCGAGGAGGGCGCCTCCTTCGGGGTGACCCCGGCGAAGCTGGGGATCGTCTACCCGGCCTCCTCGACCCGGCGGCTGGCCTCCGTGGTCGGCCCGGCCTGGGCCAAGTACCTGCTGTTCTCGGCGGAGTTGATCGGCGCGGAGCAGGCGCTGCGGGCCGGGTTCCTGCACGAGCTGCTGCCGGCCGGGCAACTGGACAAGCGGGTGGCCGAGTTCACCCGGATCCTCACCATCCGCTCGTGGCTGACGCAGGCGGCGGCCAAGGAGTTCGCGGACGGCCGCACCGACCGGGACGCGTACTGGGCGGAGCGGGCGGCGGCGAGCGGCGACACCGCGGAGGGTGTCGCAGCCTTCCTGGAGCGGCGCGCACCGCGCTTCGGCCGGCCGTCGGCGGACCAGGCCGGGCACAGCTCCTAGCGCGCGGCGTCGCGCAGCCTGGCGACGATCCCGGCCGGGGCCTTGTCCGGGGACCCGGCGTCGTAGGGCGGCTGCGGGTCGTACTCGCACATCAGCTGCACGGTCTGGGCGTACTCGTCACCGGCGATCCGGCCGAGCAGGCCGAGGCCCATGTCGATGCCGGAGGACACCCCGGCGGCGGTGACGTACTTCCCGTCGAAGACCACCCGCTCGCCGGTGGGCCGGGCGCCGAAGGGGGTCAGCCGGTCGAGGTAGAGCCAGTGCGAGGTGGCCCGGCGCCCGTCCAGCAGCCCGGCGGCGGCGAGCAGGAGCGAGCCGGTGCAGACGGACGTGGTCCAGGTGGTGGTGGCGTCCACGGCGCGCAGCCAGTCGAGGACGGCGGGGTTCTTCATCTCCTCCTCGGGGTGCGGCCCCCCGGGCACGACGACGACGTCGGGCCGGGTGACCTCGTCGAGCGCCTTGTCGGCGACGAGCGCGAGCGACCCGTTGTCGGTGCGTACGGGTCCGGGCCGCTCCGAGACGAACACGGTTTCGGCGCCCTGGAGCCGGCCGAGGGTGTCGAAGGGCCCGATGGCGTCGAGTGCGGTGAATCGGTCGTAGAGCAGTACGGCGATCTGCATGGCTCCTCCGGAGCGGTCGATGATCGGGCCCCGCCGGGAAGCCCCCGCCGGAACCACCCCCCGGGCAGCGCCGGGGGGACGGAGCCGCACCCGAGGTGAGCGGGCACGGCCAGGATGAACGGACCCGGCCCCTCAGGCCGGGTACGACCCGCGCGGCCGGGGACCGCCCGGGTGATCAAGGTCGCGGTGGCCGAGGCCGTCGGACACGGCCCGCGGTGGCCGGTGCGGTCGACCGCGCCCCTGGGGAGGCGGCCGCGGCGGCTGCCGCGCCGAGGCGCCGGCGATGGTTCCGGGGTCCGGGGCGGAACCCCGGTTCCGGGAAGGGGCGGGGTCGGGAACCGCTCCGCGCAGCGGACCGGCACCCGACACCCGGCACCCGGCACCCGGCACCCGGCACCCGGCACCCGGCACCCGGCGGAGACTAGGGGCCGAAGCGGCGGCGGTATTCCGTCGGGGGCTGGCCCAGGTGGCGGACGAAGGCGCGGCGGAGCGCCTCCGGGGTCCGGTAGCCGCAGGCCCGCGCGACCTGCGCGACCCCCTCCCCGCCCTCCTCCAGCAGCCTGCGCGCGTGCTCCACCCGCACCCGCTCCACGTACCGCCCCGGCGTCACCCCCGTCTCCGCCTGGAAGGCCCGCGCGAAGTGCCGCGGCGACAGCGCGGCCCGCGCCGCGAGCGCCTCCACGCTCAGGTCCCCGCCCGGGTGCTCGGTGATCCACTGCTGCACGTCCCGCAGCGGCTCCCGGCGCGCCGTCTGGGCGGCCAGCTGCGCGCTGAACTGCGCCTGGTTCCCCGGCCGGCGCAGGAACACCACCAGGTGGCGGGCGATCAGCAGCGCCACGTCCCGCCCGAGGTCCTCCTCCACCAGCGCCAGCGCCAGGTCGATCCCGGCGGTGACCCCGGCGGAGGTGGAGACCGGGCCGTCCCGTACGTAGATGGGGTCCGGTTCCACCGACACCCGGGGGTAGTCCCGCGCCATCTGCTCGCAGGAGTACCAGTGCGTCGTCGCCCGGCGGCCGTCGAGCAGCCCGGCCTCGGCCAGCAGCAGTCCGCCGGTGCACACCGACACCAGCCGCTCCGCGCGTCCCCCGTACGCGCGCAGCCAGTCCGTGAGCCGAGGCTCGAAGTCGCCCCGGTAGCGGCCCCCCGGCACCAGCAGGGTGGTGCCGGGTCCCGGCCGGGCGCCCTCCAGGTCCGCGTCCGGGACCAGGGTCAGCCCGCTGTCGGTCCGGACCGGCGCCCCGCCCGGGGACACCGTCCGGATCGCGTACCCGCCCCGGCCGCCCGGACAGTGCGCGGCCGCGGCGAACACCTCGACCGGCCCGGTGACGTCCAGGCTCTGTACCCCGTCGTAGAGGACGACCAGCACGTTTCGCAACGACATGTCTCCATGGTGTGATCCGGCTCGTGATGGCCGCAATGACGGGGATCCCACCTATCCGGACATCACCCCACGGCGGCGGGCCCGCCCCCGGCGCGCGGATAGGATCGGGGCATCATGACTGCAACCCTCGTCGCCAAGGACCTCACCGCCGCGCACGGTGAGCGCACGCTCTTCGCCGGCCTCGACCTCGTCGTCGCGCCCGGCGACGTCATCGGACTCGTCGGTGTCAACGGCGCCGGGAAGTCGACCCTGCTGCGGATGCTCGCCGGGCTGGACACCCCGGAGACCGGTGAGCTGCGGCTCTCCCCGCCCGGCGCGGCCGTCGGGCACCTCCCGCAGGAGCCCGAGCGGCGCCCCGGGGAGTCGGTGCGCGAGTTCCTGGCCCGCCGTACCGGCGTGGCCGCCGCGCAGGCCGCCCTCGACGAGGCGACGCAGGGCCTGGTCGACGGCACCCCGGGCGCGGACGACGCGTACGCGGACACCCTGGACCGCTGGCTGAACCTGGGCGGCGCCGACCTCGACGAGCGGGCCCAGGAGGTCGCGGACGAGCTGGGCCTCGCCGTGAGCCTGGACCTGCCGATGGCCGCCCTGTCCGGTGGCCAGGCGGCCCGCGCCGGGCTGGCCTCGCTGCTCCTGTCCCGCTACGACGTCTTCCTCCTCGACGAGCCCACCAACGACCTGGACCTGGCGGGTCTGGAGCGGCTGGAGCAGTTCGTGAAGGGGCTGCGCGCGGGCACGGTCGTGATCAGCCACGACCGCGAGTTCCTGGTCCGGACGGTCACCAAGGTCCTCGAACTCGACCTGGCGCAGCAGCAGATCAACCTCTACGGCGGCGGCTACGAGTCCTACCTGGAGGAGCGGGAACGCGCACGCGGCCACGCCCGCGAGGAGTTCGAGGAATACGCGGGCAAGAAGGCCGCCCTGGAGGGCCGGGCCCAGATGCAGCGCAACTGGATGGACAAGGGCGTGCGCAACGCCCGCCGCAAGGCGAGCGACAACGACAAGATCGGCAAGAACCTGCGCGGCGAGTCCAGCGAGAAGCAGGCCGCCAAGGCCCGCCAGACGCAGCGGGCGATCGAGCGCCTGGAGGTCGTCGACGAGCCGCGCAAGGAGTGGGAGCTGCGCATGGAGATCGCGGCGGCCCCGCGCTCCGGCTCGGTCGTCGCCACCCTGCGCGAGGCGGCCGTCAAGCGGGGGGACTTCACGTTCGGCCCGGCGAGCCTGCAGATCGACTGGGCGGACCGGGTGGCGATCACCGGGGCCAACGGCGCCGGCAAGTCCACCCTGCTCGCGGTACTGCTCGCACGGCTCGCCCCGGACTCGGGCTCCGCCACCCTCGGTTCGGGGGTGCTGGTCGGCGAAGTGGACCAGGCCCGCGGGCTGTTCCTCGGTGACGAGCCGCTGCTGGAGGCCTTCTGCGCGGCGGTCCCGGAGACCGAGCCGGCGGAAGTGCGCACGCTGCTGGCCAAGTTCGGCCTGAAGGCCGCGCACGTGCTGCGCCCGGCGGCCACCCTCTCCCCCGGCGAGCGGACCCGGGCGGCGCTGGCGCTGCTCCAGGGCCGCGGGGTGAACCTCCTCGTCCTGGACGAGCCGACGAACCACCTCGACCTGCCGGCGATCGAGCAGCTGGAGTCGGCCCTGGAGTCCTACGAGGGCACCCTGCTGCTGGTCACCCACGACCGCCGCATGCTCGACGCCGTCCACGTGACCCGCCGCCTGGAGGTCGCGGACGGCAAGGTCACGGAGCTCTAGGCGGCGGGCGGCCGGGTCGGCCCCCGTCAGACGGAGGCCCGGATGCGGGTGGCGGCGGCTTCGGCCTCGCGGACCACGCGTGCGGTGTCGACGTCCACGAGGCGGCCGTCGAGCTTCAGTGGACGGCCGTCGACGAACACGGAGTCGACGTTCTCGGGGCGTCCGTTGAAGACGATCTGGCCGACCCAGTCGAAGCGGGGGGCGAAGTTGAGGGCGGCCGGGTCGAGGACGACGAGGTCGGCCCTCTTGCCGGGGGTGAGCGAGCCCACCCGGTCGGCGATGCCGAGGGCTTCCGCGCCGCCCAGAGTGGCCATGCGCAGGACGTCCTCGACCTGGGGGAAGACCCCGGCGTCCGTGGAGCGGGCCCGCTGGAGGCCGATGGCGGTCTTCATCAGGGCGTGGAAGTCCGAGGTGTCGTCGGTGCYGCCGTCCAGGCCGAGGGCGACCTTGACGCCCCGCCGCCGCAAGCCGGGCAGCGGCATGATGCCCGAGGCCAGGCGCATGTTGCTGAGCGGACAGTGGACGGCCCGCACGTCGTGGGCCGCGAGCGTGGCGATCTCGTCCTCCGTGAGGTGGATCGCGTGGTTGACCAGGAGACGTGGGCCCAGTGCGCCGATGTCCGCGAGGACCCCGAGCGGATCGTCGGCCCGCTGCTCGGGGCGTTCGAGGACGTGTGAGTTGAGCATGACGCCCAGCTCCCGGGCGGTTTCCCAGTGGGCCTGGTTGAGGCCGGCGAGGGATCGTGCCGCGTGGGTGGCGACCTGGAAGGAGCCCAGCGGCACGGGGTCCACGAGTTCCCGCTTCACCCGGGCGGCCAGTTCCCCGTCGGGCCTGGGCGGGAACATCGCGTACGTGAACCGGACACCGGTGCCCGCCAGGGCCCGTACGTAGCTCTCGACCAGGTCGTCCGCGAAGATGTCCACCCAGTCGACCAGGGTGGTCACCCCGCTCTGCACGGCGTCCAGTGCGGCGAGCCGGACGAAGCTGTGCAGGGCGGCGGGGGTCAGTCTGGCGCGCTGGCCGTCGGCACACCTCTGGAACCAGCCGAACAGGTTGCCGTCGGTACAGCCGCCCCGGATGGAGGCCTGCCACAGGTGCGTGTGCGCGTCCACGAAGCCGGGCATCACCAGCTTCCCCGACACGTCCCGGATCCGGGCGTCCGCCGGAGCCTGCAGGCCCCGGCCGACGGCGGCGACGGCACCGCCCCGGACCAGTACGTCGGCGTCCTCCAGCATGCCCAGCGGACCCGTCCCGGCGGCCGGGTCCATGGTGAGCACCAGGGCCGCCCCGCGGAGCAGAACCGTGCGCGCGGCGGCGGCGTGGGGCGTGGCGGCCTGAGCCGGCGCCCGGTCGGTCGTCGTACGCGGGGTGGCACCGAGCAGGAGCGGGGCGGAGGCGGCCACGCCGAGACCGGCGAGGAGCGTGCGGCGGCCGGGCGCCGGGGGCGTGGTGGGGGCTGCTGGCTGCATGGAGTGGTACCTCCCGGGGTGAATGACGGAAGGCCCGCCCGGGGCAGCGCCGTGACGCGGCGTCAGCCGGGGGCGGGAGGTTGCACGTACCATGCCCGGCGAACGGGGTGTCGATAGCCGTCGGTGGAAATATTTTTCCGCAGGGCGTCGTCCCCTCAGGCCCGGTCGGCGGGGGCGTTGCGCTTGCGGGGCATCCTGCGGGCCACGAACCCGCGCGGGAGGTGGCGGGCCGCGAGGGCGTACGCCTGGTAGTGCCGGCCGGTGATGCTGACCGGCCGGCGGCGGGCCAGGTCCCGCAGGGCCTTGTCCACGACCGCCTCCGGCTCCAGCCACACCGCGTCGCGCAGGGCGCTGACGTCCATCCCGGCGCGCTCCTGGAACTCGGTGCGGGTGAAGCCCGGGACCACGGCCAGCACCCGGACCCCGTAGGGCTCCATGTCCACCCTCAGGGATTCGCTGAAGGCGGTGACCCAGGCCTTCGCCGCCCCGTACGTGCCGGTCGGGAGGAGTCCCGCGACGGAGGCGATGTTGAGCACGGCGCCCCGGCGGCGCTCGCGCAGGCCGGGCAGCAGGGCGTGGGTGAGCCGGAGCGGGACCTTGACCAGCAGGTCCAGCATCCGTTCCTCGTCCTCGACCGGGTTGTACGGGAAGGGTGCGGGCAGTCCGAAGCCGGCGTTGTTGACCAGCATGTCCACGGGCCGGGCCGGATCGGCGAGCCGTCCCGCGACGGTGGCGCACTGCTCCGGGTCCAGCAGGTCGGCGGGCAGTACCTCGCAGGCGGCCCCGAACTCGCGGCGCAGGCCGTCGGCCACGGATTCCAGGCGGGTCTTGTCGCGGGCGACGAGGACGAGGTCGCAGCCCTTGGCGGCGAAGCCGCGCGCGAAGGCCGCGCCCAGGCCGGCGCTGGCTCCGGTGATCAGAACGGTGGTGCTCAAGGGTGCGTCACTTCCTGTGCGGATCTGTGGTGAAGGCGGTGGTCTCGGGGGAGGCGTAGGCGCGGGCGACGTCGACCAGGAACCTGGCCTCGTCCTCCAGCCCGCCGCCCTCCTCGAAGGTCTGCATCGCGGCCGGGAGTTCCAGGGCGGTGGCCCGGCCGGGCTGTCCGGAGCCCCCGGCGAGCTTCGCCCGTCGCGCCTCCTTCAGTACGCAGGCCAGCGCGGCGGCCGTGAGCCGCTGTTCGGGGACCAGGCTCCCGGCGACGTGGCGGCGGGCCCGTTCCGGCAGGCCCGCGGGGACGTACTCCCCGAGGATCAGGATCGCGTCGCGGGTCTCGATGACCTTGCGGTAGACCAGCAGGTTGCGCGGTACGGGCGGCCAGAGCAGCTCCAGGACCCGGCCGGTCCGGGGCTCGGAGAGGACGACGTGCGGGACGGCCTGGACCAGCTCCCGCCACAGGGGCCACAGCCGCCAGGCGATGACGGTGTCGGCGGTGGTGCGGCGCAGCGTGAACAGGGTGGGCACCACGATCGCGGCGGCGCGCAGCAGGCCGTGCAGGTTCATCATCAGCGGCAGGGCGGGCATCGCCCAGGTGCTGCCGAACAGGGCCTTGAGCAGGTACGCGAACCAGAACAGGCCGGCCAGTGCGGTGCCCAGCCCGAACAGCCGCAGCCCGGCCGCCAGGCCCCGGCTCTCGGCGCGCCGGCCGTAGCGCCAGCAGACGTACACGCAGACGGTGTTGGCGATGAGGTGGGCGGAGATCAGGACGAGCCAGTACGCGAGCGAGGGTACGGGCGGTCCGGCGGGCGGGATGGTGTGCGTGCCGTGGCGGGGCGCGGCGCCGTCCAGGGCCACGAGGACGCCCAGCCAGAGGGCCGTGCCGGCCCAGGCGGCGAGCTGGAGCCTGCGGCCGCGGGTGGCGGCGGCGACGAAGTAGAGCACGGCGCCGGCCGACAGCACGCCGATGAGGTTGCGGACGAGGCCGACGGCGTGTGTGTAGCCGGGTTCCCGGCTCGTGGCGTAGGTGACGACGGCGGGCAGGTTCAGGGTCATCGCGGCGGCCGCAGTGGCGACCGCGAACCACAGTCCGCGCTGCTGCGGGGAGCGCAGGGCGCCGGGGGCGCGCAGCAGGACGGCGGCCCACAGGCACACCACGCTGGGAACGGCGAGCCAGTCGCCGAGGGCGGCGAGATCAGCTGCCATCGCGCGGGCCCCGCTCGTACCCCATGGCGGATTCCAGGCGGGCCAGGGCTCCCCGGGGAGCGGCGGTCGTCCGCGGGTGGCCGGGGCCCGCGGTGCGGATGCGGATCATGCTCGCGAGCATCTCCGCCTCCCGTTCCTGGCGGGTCGTGTAGTTGGTGCGGCCGAGGACCACGGGGGCCCGGCCGTCGGTCTCCTGGCCCTCCAGGGAGTGGTGGCCGAAGAGGATGTGGCCGAGCTCGTGGAGCACGATGTGCTCCCGGTGCAGGGGGGTGGTGTGCGACTCGTAGAAGACGTAGTCCACCGTCTCGGTGCCCACCCACAGTCCGCAGACGCCGGATTCGGCGGCCTCCGGGGGCAGCGGGTGCAGCCGGATCGGGCGGCCGCGCTGTTCGGCGATGCGTGCGCACAGGGCGTCCAGGGAGAACGGGTGCGTCAGGTCCATGTGACCGAGAATCGTCTCGCACCGTTTGCGCAGGCTGGGGTTCCGGTGGGGCATGTGTTCCCTCTTCGGACCCTTTCTCGGGCAGCGTCGATAGGGGTGGGGGGTGGGCATCGGCATGGCGTCCTGTGCCTTGGGGCGGCCTCGGGAGGGCGGTTCCCGAGGGCGGAAATGCGGAAGCCCGTCCGCGGGTGACGAACGGGCGTTCCACCATGCCTACAGATCAACTACGGCGATTGGCAAGGTGCGTTCCCCGGTGAGGTACCTATTCGGCCACTCTTGCCGGTCTGCCGGAGCCTTTCCTTCCGATCGCGGCCCTACGAGCGCCCCCCACGGCCGTCGGGGCCGGTGAGACCGGCGCGGCGCAGGGCGTCGGCCATGGCGCTGTTGGCGGGGGCGGGCGCGCCGGAACGCTGACCGCCGCCCTGACCGCCCTGCTGTCGGCCGCCCTGGCCGCCCTGGCCGGGCCGGCCCTGGCCATCACCCTGCCGCTGACCCTGCCCCTGCCCCTGCTTCTGTCCCTGGCCCTGCCCCTGGCCGCGCTGCTGCGGGGGCCGCCCGCCGCCGCGGCGCTCCTGGCGTTCCTCACGGGGGCGGGGGGTGCCCGCCGTCCGCTCGGCCTCGTCCTCCAGCCGCAGCGTGAGCGAGATCCGCTTGCGGGGGATGTCCACGTCCATGACCTTGACCCGGACGATGTCGCCCGGCTTCACGACGTCCCGCGGGTCCTTGACGAAGGTCTTCGACAAGGCCGACACGTGCGCCAGCCCGTCCTGGTGGACGCCGATGTCGATGAAGGCGCCGAAGGCGGCCACATTGGTGACCACCCCTTCCAGGATCATCCCGGGAGCCAGGTCGCCGATCTTCTCCACGCCCTCCTTGAAGGTGGCCGTCTTGAAGGCGGGGCGCGGGTCGCGGCCCGGCTTCTCCAGCTCGCGCAGGATGTCGCCGATGGTCGGCAGGCCGAAGGCCTCGGTGACGAACTGCTCCGGCCGCAGGGACCGCAGCACGGTGGAGTTGCCGATCAGGGCGGCCACCTCGGCGCCCGCCGTCTTGCCCATCGCCCGGACCACGGGGTAGGCCTCGGGGTGCACGCTGGAGGAGTCCAGCGGGTCGTCCCCGTCGCGGATGCGCAGGAAGCCCGCGCACTGCTCGTACGCCTTCGGGCCCAGGCGGGCCACGTCCTTGAGGCCCCGGCGGCTCCGGAAGGGGCCGTTGGCGTCGCGGTGCGCCACGATGTTCTCGGCGAGGGTGCCGCTGATGCCCGACACGCGCGAGAGCAGCGGCGCGGAGGCGGTGTTGACGTCCACGCCGACGCCGTTCACGCAGTCCTCGACGACCGCGTCGAGGGAGCGGGACAGCTTCATCTCGGACAGGTCGTGCTGGTACTGGCCCACGCCGATCGACTTCGGGTCGATCTTGACCAGTTCGGCGAGCGGGTCCTGGAGGCGGCGGGCGATGGACACCGCGCCGCGCAACGACACGTCCATGCCGGGGAGTTCCTGCGAGGCGAAGGCGGAGGCGGAGTACACGGAGGCGCCCGCCTCGGAGACCATCACCTTGGTGAGCCCCAGCTCCGGGTGACGGGCGATGAGGTCCCCGGCCAGCTTGTCGGTCTCGCGGGAGGCCGTGCCGTTGCCGATGGCGACCAGCTCGACCGCGTGCTCCTTCGCGAGGCGGGCCAGGGTGGCGAGGGAGGCGTCCCACTTGTTGGCGGGAACGTGCGGGTGGATCACGTCCGTGGCCACGACCTTGCCGGTCGCGTCGACGACGGCCACCTTGACGCCGGTGCGGAAGCCCGGGTCCAGGCCGAGGGTGGCGCGGGTGCCGGCCGGCGCGGCGAGCAGCAGGTCGCGCAGGTTGGCGGCGAAGACCCGTACGGCCTCGTCCTCGGCGGCGGCGCGCAGCCGCGTCCGCAGGTCGATGCCCAGGTGGACCTGGATCTTGGTGCGCCAGGCCCAGCGGACGGTGTCGGCCAGCCACTTGTCGCCGGGGCGGCCGCGGTCGGCGACGCCGAAGCGGCGGGCGATCAGGCCCTCGTACGTGGACGGGCCGGGGGCGTCGGCCGGCGGCTCGGGCTCCAGGTCGAGGGAGAGCACGTCCTCCTTCTCGCCGCGGAGCATGGCGAGGACCCGGTGGGAGGGGAGGGCGGTGAAGGGCTCGGCGAAGTCGAAGTAGTCGGCGAACTTCGCGCCCGCCTCCTCCTGGCCCTCGCGGACCTTCGCGGCGAGCCGGCCGCGGGTCCACATGCGCTCGCGCAGGTCGCCGATCAGGTCGGCGTCCTCGGCGAACTTCTCGGTGAGGACGGCGCGGGCGCCCTCCAGGGCGGCTGCCGCGTCGGCGACGCCCTTGCCGGCGTCGACGAACGCCGCGGCGGCCAGCGCCGGTTCGACGGAGGGGTCCGCCAGCAGGCCCTCGGCCAGCGGCTCCAGGCCGGCCTCGCGGGCGATCTGGGCCTTGGTGCGGCGCTTGGGCTTGAAGGGCAGATAGATGTCCTCCAGCCGGGCCTTGGTGTCGGCCGCGTGGATCCGGGCCTCCAGTTCGGCGTCGAGCTTGCCCTGCTCGCGCACGGAGTCGAGGATCGCGGTGCGGCGGTCCTCCAGTTCGCGCAGGTAGCGCAGCCGCTCCTCCAGGGTGCGCAGCTGGGCGTCGTCGAGCATCTCGGTCGCTTCCTTGCGGTAGCGAGCGATGAAGGGCACGGTGGAGCCGCCGTCGAGCAGCTCGACGGCGGCCTTGACCTGCCGTTCCCGTACGCCGAGCTCCTCGGCGATCCTGCCTTCGATGGACATCGTCACTGTGCGGTCCCGCCTGCCTTCGTTTGCGTGGAAGGCTGCCAATTGTGGCAGGTGGCGGGGACGGACGGCGGGAGCCCCTCAGGCCTTTCCGGTGAGGTCGCGCGGGAAGGCGCCCGCGGCGACGGCCCGGCGGACGAATCCGCCGCCCAGTTCGTGCAGCCGGGCGAGGCCGTCCGCGCCGAGGTGCTCGTACGGGGCCGCGTCGAGGCGGTCGGTCTCGGCCTCCAGCCGCTCGCGCAGGGCGGTGCCCTCGTCGGTGAGCTCGCCGTCGGCGTCGAGGACCCCGCGGGCGCGCAGCCGGGCGGCCGCGGCGTCGAGGTCGTCCTGCTCCCAGCCCCGGATGGCCTTGTCCCACTTCGGGGTCATGCCGCGGCCGGTCGCGGCGTGGCTGACCAGGGCCTCCACGGGGTCGAGGCCGGTGAGGAGCAGCGCGGCCACGTGGCCGTCGCCCCGGTGCTCGCGCAGCAGGGTGGTGGCGTGCCACAGGCGCAGGTGCGGCTCCTCGGGGACGGGGAGGTCGGCGTGGGCGGCGTAGAGGGTGCGGCCGGAGCGGATGCAGCCCTCGGTGGCGCGCATCGCGAGGCCTGCGGCTTCCGCGAGTTCCGGTGAGGCGATGGCCTCGGGGCCGAGGAGGCGGCGCAGGGTGGTGTCGGCGGCGCGCAGCCGGGCGGCGAGGGCCTGCTCCGGGGTGATGGTGTCCCAGACCGCGGGGAGGTGCGCGGAGACGTAGTCGTGGCGGTAGTTGTAGAAGGTCGCGGTCACCGCACCGGGACCGACGGCGCCCAGGGCGGCGGAGCGGCTGGCGAGGTTGACGGCGACCCGGTGGGTGACGCCGAGGGCCGCGAACTCGGTGGCGAGGTCGGGCGAGAAGTAGATCGTGGCGTGCAGGGGGTTGATCGCGGCGTGCCAGCAGTGCCGGGCGGCGTGCGGAGGAAGCGTCATGCGCCGCAGGTTACCGACTGCTCAGTATGTGGGGTACCCCCCGGGGCCCCGCCCACCCGGGACTCCGCCCCGGGACCCGCGCCGACCCCGGCCGGGCCGGCCACCCCCGGCGCGCACCGCCCGGGGTCCGGGCACCGCCCGAGCACCATCCGGACCCGCCCGGGCACCCCGGGGGGGCGGGCACCGCCCCGGCACGGCCCGGGGTCCGGGCAC
>NZ_JBFRER010000117.1:0-35454 GCF_052114405.1 Streptomyces sp. M-16
TCGACAGAGTGCCGGGCGCACCGGTTCGTGCTTCGACAACGCCGCCGCGGAGAGCTTCTTCGCCGTCCTGAAGGCAGAGATCGGTACGACCGTCTGGGAAACCCGGGCGCAGGCTCGGCAGGACGTTTTCCGGTGGATCGCGGAACATTGCAACCGGGAGCGGCTCCACTTCGACCATCGGCTACATCACGCCGTACCAGGCAAGGGTCCGCTGCCATCGACGGCTGGACCTCGCGGCATAAAACAGAAGTGTCGGGACCTGAGGGGTCACTTCATTGCTCACCGCAACCCAGAAGCTGGGGTATACCAGCGCGTTCGGTACGGCCGAGAGTGCCCCCGCACCACACCGCCGGCGAAACGGCTCGCCCCACTTCACCGTCACAGCCCAGGGTCAGCGATGCGATTCCTCGTCCTACAGGAACAAGACCGCACTGAGCACATCCCCACGAAGAAGGAACTCGCGGACGCGGAGAAGAACTCCTGGGTCAGGATTCCCCGGTACGACACCTCCCCCGCCGAACGCCTGAGGATCTGTGTCAGCGGCGGGCTGCGACACAGGGCCGGCGAGTGGGCCGACACGGCCGCACGCCCCCTTGAGGACCAGCTCGCCGAAATCGTGCAGGAAGTGGGACTCCGAGGCGAAGCCACCGAACGCAAACGACTGGCCGACCTGGAGGCAGCACGGGAGAAGCGGCTGCAGTGGGAAGCCGCGATGCGGCCGGCAAAGATCGACTTCGCCGAGGCCGCCCGAGTCCAGCATCTCGAAGCGCAGGAACGAGCATGGCGCCGTGCCGCGGGCCTGGCCGAGTACGTCGGCGCCCTCCGCCTCCACGCACAGACCTTGGCGACCGGACCGGAGAGGGACGGAGCCGAGGCATGGATCGCCTGGACCGCCGACCACGTGGAGCGCCTTAACCCGCTCAACGGGACGCTCCGCCTGCCCGACATTCCCGAACCTCGCGCCAGCGACCTGCAGCCGTTCCTGCACGGATGGAACCCCTACGGTCCCGGCTACTAGTCGCGAGCCCCCTCGAATTGTCACAGAACGTAATCGGAGAGAGAAGGTGGATCGCGGGTCTGACACCGACCGGATCGGTCGCCGACTACCGGAAAGGGCGCCTCCCGCAGCAAGATCACGATCTGCTGCGGGACGCGCCCTTCCACGCCTGACGGCTCGTCAAGCATCGCCGACGGCGTGCGTCAAACGTGCGTCACGAGCGTCGAATCAGCGTCAAGATATCGCCCACAACGCACACAGCGCACATGAGGCACACTGCCCTAACCCGCAGGTCAGAGGCCCTTTCCAACGGGCTCAAGGATCGCGACGCACTCGACATGATGGGTCATCGGGAAGAGGTCGAAGACGCGCAGCGTGCGGACCTTGTAGCCGTTGTCCGCGAAGTACGCCAGGTCGCGGGCCAGGGCCGCCGGGTCGCAGGCGACGTAGGCGATGCGGCGGGCGGAGAGGCCCGCGATGTGGCGGACCGTCTGCTTGCCGGCGCCCGCGCGGGGCGGGTCCAGGACGACCAGGTCGCATTCCGTGATGCCGGTCTTCGGGAGGACGGCTTCGACCTTGCCCTGCTCGATGCGGACCCGGGGGAAGTCAGCCAGGTTGTGGCGGGCGTCCTCGACGGCGCGCTTCGTCGTCTCGATGCCGAGGACGGCCCCGGTGTCGCCCAGGCGCTCCGCCAGGGCGCCCGCGAAGATGCCGACGCCGCAGTACAGGTCGAGGGCCATCTCGCCCTTGCGCGGCATCAGGCCCTGCATGACGGCCTTGATCAGGGTGTCGGCGGCCTGCGGGTGGACCTGCCAGAAGCCGCCCATGCCGACGCGGTACGTACGGCCGTCGGCGCGCTCGCGGACGAAGGGGCGGCCGTGGACGCGGTGGACGCCGCCGTCCTTCTCCTCGACCCGCAGGACCGAGACCGGCTTGTCGAGCTCCACGAGGGGCAGGCGGCCGCCGGGGCGCGGGGTCAGGACCACCTGGCGGTCGTTCGAGCCGGAGGCCGCGATGGCCTCGACCGACGCCATCTGGGGCCAGTCCTGCTTCTCGATGCCGAGTTCCGAGACGCCCGGGGCCGCGATCATGCAGTGGTCGATCAGCTCGATGTCGTGCGAGCGGTGCTTGCGCAGGCCCGCGTTGCCGTCCTCGTCGATCGCGAACTGGACGCGGGTGCGCCACTGCGGGACCTGCCCGGCCGGCAGCTTGTCGCCCTCGGCCGGCATGACGGTGCCGTCCCAGCCCGCCTCCTCCGGGGTGAGGCCGGCGAGCCGCTTCAGCTGCTCGGCGACGACCTCGCCCTTGAGCCGGCGCTGGGCGCCCGGCTTGGCGTGCTGCCAGTCGCAGCCGCCGCACTTGCCGGGGCCGGCGTACGGGCAGGGGGCCTCGACGCGGTCCTTGGAGGCGTCGAGGACCGTGATCGCGTCGGCGCGCAGGAAGCGGGAGTCGGACTCGCCCTCCGTCACCCGGGCGATGACCTTCTCTCCCGGGAGGGTGTGGCGGACGAACAGGACGCGGCCGTCGGCGGTGCGGGCGATGCAGTGGCCTCCGTGCGCGACGGGACCGACCTCGACCTCGTACTCCTCCCCGACCAGTGACTGCTTCTCGTTCTGCTCGGTCATGGTGGGGAGGCTCCAGGAGGTCAAGGTGAAGGCAAAAAGGAAACGGCCGGACGACCGACCCACCAGTTTACGTGGATCTCGTCCGGCCGTTCACCAACCCTTTCGGCGCTACTTGCCCGCCGGGTCCTTCGGCCGCGGGCGCGGGGTGTCGACGGGACCGCGGCGCACGGCGCCCGGGGCGTTCCAGTCCTGGCGCTTCTTGGCCCGCCGCTTGGCGAGCTCCGAGGACTCCAGCTGGTAGGGCACCGAGGTGACCATCACACCGGGGGTGAAGAGCAGGCGGCCCTTGAGGCGCAGCGCGCTCTGGTTGTGCAGCAGGTGCTCGTACCAGCGGCCGACCACGTACTCGGGGATGTAGACGCTGACGGCGTCGCGCGGGTTCTCGCTGCGCAGCCCCTTGACGTACTCGACGACCGGCCGGGTGATCTCGCGGTACGGAGAGTCGAGGATCTTCAGCGGGACGTTGATCCCGCGCCGCTCCCACTCCGCCTTCAGCGCCTTGGTCTCGTCCGCGTCGACGCTGATGCTGAGCGCCTCCAGGGTGTCCGAGCGGGTCAGCTTGGCGAACGCGAGGGCGCGCAGGGTCGGCTTGTGGACCTTGGAGACCAGGACGATCGAGTGGACCCGGGAGGGACGCACGCTGTCGTCGCTGGGGCCCTCGGCGGCGGCGATCTCGTTGGCGACCCGGTCGTAGTGCTTGCGGATCGCGGTCATGGTTCCGTAGAAGATCACCATGCCGAGCAGGGCGACCCAGGCGCCGTGGGTGAACTTCGTGGCCAGGACGACGACCAGCACCATGCCGGTGAAGAAGGCGCCGAAGGTGTTGATGGCCCGCGAGCGCTGCATCCGGCGTCGGGCGGCCTGGTCGCGCTCGCTGCGCAGGTGGCGGTTCCAGTGCCGGACCATGCCGATCTGGCTCAGCGTGAAGGAGACGAAGACGCCCACGATGTAGAGCTGGATCAGCTTGGTGGAGTCGGCGTCGTAGATCCACACCAGCAGCATGGCGGCGCCCGCGAGCAGCACGATGCCGTTCGAGAAGGCGAGCCGGTCGCCGCGGGTGTGCAGCTGGCGGGGCAGGTAGCGGTCCTGGGCGAGGATCGAGCCGAGCAGCGGGAAGCCGTTGTACGCGGTGTTCGCGGCCAGGAAGAGGACGAGCGCGGTGGCGGTCGCCAGCAGGATGAACAGGAAGCTGCCGTTGCCGAAGACGGCCTCGGCGACCTGGGAGATCACCGGGTGCTGGACGAAGGAGTCGCCGACCGGGACGCCGTTGTCCAGCAGGTTGGTCGCGGGGGCCTCGGCCATCTTCACGTCGGTGGCCATGGCCAGCCCGATGATCCCGCAGAACATCGTGACGGCCAGGGCGCCCATGAGCGCGAGGGTGGTGGCGGCGTTCTTGCTCTTGGGCTTGCGGAAGGCGGGCACGCCGTTGCTGATCGCCTCGACGCCGGTCAGGGCGGCACAGCCGGAGGAGAAGGCCCGCAGCAGCAGGAAGACCAGGGCGAAGCCCGCCAGCCCCTGGTGCTCCGCCTTGATCTCCAGGCCGGCGGTGGGTGCCTCCATGGTGTCGCCCAGCACGAGGCCGCGCCAGGCGCCCCACGCGATCATCACGAAGACGGCCCCGACGAACACGTACGTCGGAATGGCGAAGAGTTTCCCGGATTCCTTCACCCCGCGCAGATTCATCAGCGTGAGGAGCAGAATCATGATCATCGCCGAGAGCACCTTGTGCTCGATGACGAAATCGACGGCGGAGCCGAGATTTTCGACGCCGGAGGAGATCGATACGGCCACGGTGAGCACGTAGTCGACCAGCAGGGCGCTCGCCACGGTGAGACCGGCCCTGGGCCCGAGGTTGGTGTTGGCGACCTCGTAGTCACCGCCGCCGCTCGGGTACGCGTGGACGTTCTGCCGGTACGAGGCGACCACGGTGAACATCAGCACGACGACCGCGACCGCGATCCACGGGCTGAAGTGGTACGCCGACACACCCGCGATCGACAGGACCAGCAGTACCTCGCCGGGGGCATAGGCCACCGAGGAGAGCGGGTCGGATGCGAACACAGGAAGGGCGATCCGTTTGGGGAGGAGGGTTTCCCCGAGGCGGTCGCTGCGTAGCGCCCGGCCAATCAGGATCCGTTTGGGCACGTCGGTCAGTTTGGACACGCAGAGGATCGTAAGCGTTCGATATCCGGCTGACGAACCCCCCGCCCCCTTATCCGTGGCGACGGGCCCCCAATGCGGCACCCCGCGAACCCCAAAAGGCCACACTGGTGACCGCCCGTGTGTAGCTTGGGCCATGGTCTGAGACCCTGTTTAGCCAGAGCATGCAATGAGGCTGGTAACCAGCGAGCCGCTGTCAGCCGGAAGGACGGCCGTGCACATCGTCATTATGGGCTGCGGAAGAGTGGGCTCCGCCCTCGCGCAGACCCTGGAACAGCAGGGGCATACGGTCGCGGTCGTCGACCAGGACCCCACCGCATTCCGTCGGCTCGGGGCTTCCTTCGGCGGCCGCCGGGTCACCGGGGTCGGCTTCGACCAGGACACCCTGCGGGAGGCCGGGATCGAGGACGCGGGCGCCTTCGCCGCGGTCAGCAGTGGTGACAATTCCAACATCATCGCCGCCCGCGTGGCCCGGGAGATGTTCGGCGTCGAGAACGTCGCCGCCCGCATCTACGACCCCAAGCGCGCGGAGGTCTACCAGCGCCTCGGCATCCCCACCGTCGCGACCGTGCGGTGGACCGCCGACCAGATGCTGCGGCGCCTCCTGCCCTCGGGCGCCGAGCCGCTGTGGCGCGACCCCAGCGGCGGTGTGCAGCTCGCGGAGGTGCACACCTCCGCCGCCTGGATCGGGCACAAGGTGAGCAAGCTCCAGGAGGAGACGGGCGTGCGTGTAGCGTTCCTCACCCGCCTGGGCGAGGCGATGCTGCCGACCTCGCAGACGGTCCTGCAGGAAGGCGACCTCGTCCACGTGATGATGCGCACGGACGAGATCGACAAGGTTGAGGCGGCCTTCGCCGAGGGGCCCGAGGAGGCACACGCATGAGGGTCGCGATCGCCGGAGCCGGCGCCGTGGGCCGCTCCATCGCGGGCGAGCTGCTGGAGAACGGCCACGAGGTGCTCCTCGTGGACAAGGCGCCGACCGCCATCTCGGTGGAGCGGGTCCCCCAGGCCGAGTGGCTGCTGGCCGACGCCTGCGAGATCACCTCGCTGGACGAGGCAGCGCTGCAGCGCTGCAACGTGGTCATCGCCGCCACCGGTGACGACAAGGTCAACCTGGTCGTCTCCCTCCTCGCCAAGACCGAGTACGGGGTCCCCCGGGTCGTGGCGCGGGTCAACAACCCGAAGAACGAGTGGCTCTTCAACGAGTCCTGGGGCGTCGACGTGGCGGTGTCCACCCCGCGCCTGATGTCGGCCCTCGTCGAGGAGGCCGTCAGCGTCGGCGACCTGGTGCGGCTGCTGCGCTTCAGTCACGGCGACGCCAACCTCGTCGAGCTGACCCTGCCGGCCGACTCCTCGGTCGCGGGCACCCAGATCAGCGAGATCTCCTGGCCGGAGGACACCTCGCTCGTCACGATCATCCGGGGCAACCGGGTGCTCACGCCGCACGGCGAGGAGACCCTGGAGCCCGGCGACGAGCTCCTCTTCGTGGCCGCCCAGGCCCGCGAGGAGCAGCTGGAGGACCTCCTCCAGGCCCGTCACTGAGGTACCCGTACGGCGAAGGGGCGGGGAGACCATCCGGTCTCCCCGCCCCTTCGCCGTGTCCGTGTCCGGGCGCCGGGCGCCCGGCCCCGGACGGGTGTCAGATGCCCCGCTCGCGCGCGGCGGCCTTGGCCGCCTTCTCCGCGGCCTCCTCGGCCTCGTACTCGGCGATGACGTCGATCGGCGGCGGCGCCTTGGCGAGGAAGACCCAGGTGAAGTACACGGCCAGCACCATCGGCGGCAGCTTCAGCGCGATCAGCACCCAGCCCAGCTGCGTGGCGTCACCCCACCAGTACAGCGGGAAGAGGATCGCGTACTTGGCGAGGAAGATGATGCCCCAGGCCAGGCTGGCCTTGGTGTAGGCCTTCTTGCGCCCCGGGTTGCGGGTGCGCCAGGACAGGTTCTCCTTGAAGACCGGTCCGAGGATCACGCCCAGCAGCGGGAAGCCCACGAGCGCCGACAGCGTGAAGGCCACGCCCAGGCCGGCACCGTAGATCATGCCCGGCAGGTAGAAGCCCTTGGCGCTGCCCGTGAACAGGGCGAAGGCCACGCCCACGCCCACGCCGAACACACCGCTGAAGGCGTGCTTGACGGTGTCCTTGCGCAGCAGCCGGACGATCACCAGCAGGACGGCCACCGCGCCCGCCGCGATGGCCGAGGACTTCACGTCCTTGTTGATCGTGTAGATCATCACGAAGAGCAGGCCGGGGAGCATCGTCTCCACGGTGCCCCGGATGCCGCCGAACGCGTCGAAGAGCGCCGCCTGCGTCACGGCCTTCTGGTCGGCCGCGGGGTCCTGCGGGTTCGGCGGGGGGGACGAGCGGTCGAATGACGTCACCGGTCAGTGCTCCTGTCCGAGCGGTCGGAGTTCGTACTTCGGGTTGAAGAGGACCCGGCGCCCATGACTCATCGAGATCCGCCCGGAGGCGATCATGCGCCGCCCGGGTTCGATTCCCACGATCGAGCGACGTCCGAGCCACACCACGTCGAGCGGGGCCGAGCCGTCGAACAGCTCCGCCTCCAGGGCGGGGACGCCCGCCCTCGGACGCAGGGTGACCGTACGCAGGGTTCCGGTCACCTTGACTATCTGGCGGTCGTGGCAGTCGCAGATCCGCGTGCACCCCGCGGCCTCTGCGTCCTCCTGCAGCTCCGCCGAATGCAGCTCCTCCTGGGAGGTGGACAGCCGTTCGATCATCCGGCGGAACCGGCCCGCCGGCCGGGCCGGCTTCGCGGGCTTCTCGGGACGCGGTTCAGCACTCATACCGGAAGCCTACCGGCGCCCCCGCTACCTCTCGAAGCGGTATCCCATGCCCGGTTCGGTGATGAAGTGGCGGGGGTGCGAGGGGTCTGCCTCCAGCTTGCGGCGCAGCTGCGCCATGTAGACCCGCAGGTAGTTGCTCTCCGTCCCGTACGAGGGCCCCCAGACCTCCTGGAGCAGCTGCTTCTGGCTGACGAGCTTCCCGCCGTTGCGGACCAGCACCTCCAGCAGGTGCCACTCGGTGGGGGTGAGGCGTACGTCGCGTCCCTCGCGCACCGCCTTCTTGGCGGCGAGGTCCACCGTGAACCCCTCGGTCTCGACCACCACCTCGTCCTCGCCCGCCCCGGCCGCCGGCTCGGCCCTGCGCACGGCCGCGCGCAGGCGGGCCAGCAGCTCGTCCATGCCGAAGGGCTTGGTGACGTAGTCGTCGGCGCCCGCGTCGAGTGCCTCGACCTTCTCGTCGGAGCTGTGCCGGGCGGAGAGCACCAGGATCGGCACCCGGGTCCAGCCCCGCAGCCCCCTGATCACCTCGACCCCGTCCATGTCGGGCAGCCCGAGGTCGAGGACGACCACGTCGGGGTGGCGGGCCGCCGCGAGCTCCAGGGCCTGGGCCCCGTCGGCCGCGGCGTCGACCTCGTACCGGCGCGCCTTCAGGTTGATCACGAGGGCTCGGACGATCTGCGGCTCGTCGTCCACCACGAGCACCCGGGTCATTGGGGTCCTGCTTTCTGTCGTTCGGAGTGGTCCCCGGCTCCCTTCGGAGCCGGGGCCGGTGTCTGTCCTGCGCGTGCCGCGGACGGGGCGGCCCCCACGGGCGCCGCCCCGGGCGTACCGTCCGCCCCGGACGCCCCGGACGCCCCGGACGCCCCGTCCGGTCCGGACGGTACGCCCGGTGCCCCCGCCGAGTGCTCCGGGCGCCCCACGCGGTCGACGCCGCCCGGGCCCGGCCCGGTTCCGGCGGCGTACCGCGCCGTCCCGTCCCCGGCCGGGGCGTCCCGGGTCGCCGCGCGCAGGGTGAGCACCATCGTCAGGCCGCCCCCGGGGGTGTCCTCGGCGGCGAGGGTGCCGTCCATCGCCTCGGCGAAGCCGCGGGCCACGGCCAGCCCGAGGCCCACCCCGGTGCCGCGCGGGGCGTCCCCGTACCGCTGGAAGGGGGCGAAGATCCTGTCCTTGGCCTCGTCCGGCACCCCGGGCCCGCGGTCGACGACCCGGACCTCGACCCGGTCGCCGAGGAAGCTGGCCGCGACGAGCACGGGCTGCCCGCGGGGGCTGTACTTGACGGCGTTCTCCACGACGTTGGCCACGCTGCGCTCCAGCAGCCCCGGGTCCACGGCCACCATCGGCAGGGATTCCGGGACGTCCAGCAGCACGCTGTCCTCCGGTACGCCGCCCAGCGCCATCGGGACCACCTCGTCGAGGTCGATCTCCCGGATCAGCGGGGTCACCGTGCCGGTCTGGAGGCGGGACATGTCCAGCAGGTTGCCGACGAGGTGGTCCAGCCGGTCGGCGCCGTCCTCGATCCCTTCGAGCAGCTCGGCCCGGTCCTCCTCGGACCACTCCACGTCATCGGAGCGCAAGGACGACACCGAGGCCTTGATGGAGGCCAGGGGCGTCCGCAGGTCGTGGCTCACGGCGGCCAGCAGGGCCGTCCGGATCCGGTTCCCCTCGGCCAGCCGACGGGCCTCCTCGGCCTCCCCGACGAGCCGCTGGCGGTCCAGCACCACGGCTGCCTGGGCGGCGAACGCGCCGAGCACCCGGCGGTCCTCGGCGGGCAGCACCCGACCGGACAGGGCCAGCGCCATGTGGTCGCCGATCGGCATGTCCACGTCGGCGTCCTCGGGCCGGGCGGCCGGGTTCGGGCCCACGCTGCCGGCCCGGGTCCAGGGCTCGACGTCCCCGGCCCGCTCCAGCAGGGCCACGGACTCCATCGCGAAGGTCTCGCGCACCCGCTCCAGCAGCGCGTCCAGGGCGGTCTCGCCGCGCAGCACGCTCCCGGCGAGGAAGGAGAGGATCTCGGACTCCGCGCGCAGCCGGGCCGCCTGGTGCGTGCGCCGGGCCGCCAGGTCCACCACGGAGGCGACCGAGACCGCGACCCCGAAGAACACGGCGATGGCCATGATGTTGCGCGGGTCGGAGATCGTGAACCGGTGCACCGGAGGGGCGAAGAAATAGTTCAGCAGCAGCGAGCCGAAGGCGGCCGAGGCCAGGGCCGGCCAGAGCCCGCCCACCAGCGCGGCCGCCACCGTCAGGGCCAGGAAGAGGAGCATCTCGTTGGCCAGGCCCGGGTTCGCGGTGATGTGCGTGAGCAGGACGCACAGCAGTGCCGGGAGGACCACCCCGACCAGCCAGCCGGCCACGATCCTGGACCGTCCGAGCCGGGCGGTCGAGCGGGTCACCGGCAGCCCGCGGCCCCTGGCCACCTCCTCGTGGGTGACGATGTGCACGTCGAGGTCGGGACCCGAGTCGCGGGCCACGGTGGCGCCCACGCCCGGCCCGAGCACGTACTGCCAGGCCTTGCGGCGGCTGGAGCCCAGCACGACCTGCGTGGCGTTGACCCCACGGGCGAATTCCAGGAGGGATTCGGGGATGTTGTCGCCGATCACATGGTGAAACGTTCCGCCAAGGTCTTCGACCAGGGTCCGCTGGACCGCGAGCTCCTTCGGCGAGGCCGAGGTGAGCCCGTCGCTGCGGGCGATGTAGACAGCCAGGACCTCGCTGCCGGAGGCCTTGGCGGCCATCCGGGAGGCCCGCCGGATCAGGGTGCGCCCCTCCGGCCCGCCGGTGAGCCCGACGACGATCCGCTCACGGGCCTGCCAGGTCGAGCGGATGCCGTGCTCGCCCCGGTACTCCTGGAGGTACTCGTCCACCCGGTCGGCCACCCACAGCAGCGCCAGTTCGCGCAGCGCGGTGAGGTTCCCGGGCCGGAAGTAGTTCGACAGGGCCGCGTCGACCTTGTCTGGCCGGTAGATGTTGCCGTGGGCCATCCGGCGGCGCAGGGCCTGTGGGGACATGTCGACGAGTTCGATCTGGTCGGCCCGCCGGACCACCTCGTCCGGGACGGTCTCGCGCTGGCGCACCCCGGTGATCGACTCGACCACGTCGCCGAGCGACTCCAGGTGCTGGATGTTGACGGTGGACACCACGTCGATCCCGGCCCGGAGCAGTTCCTCGACGTCTTGCCAGCGCTTGGCGTTGCGCGAGCCGGGGACGTTGGTGTGGGCGAGCTCGTCCACCAGCGCGACGGCCGGCCGCCGCGCCAGCACCGCGTCCACGTCCATCTCCGTGAAGGAGGCACCGCGGTACGCGAGCTGCTTGCGCGGCACCTGTTCGAGTCCGTTCAGCACCACCTCGGTGCGCGCCCGCCCGTGGTGCTCGACGAAGCCGACGACGCAGTCGCCGCCCCGCTCCACCCGGCGGTGGCCCTCCGAGAGCATGGCGTACGTCTTGCCCACACCGGGTGCCGCGCCGAGATAGATCCTTAGCCTGCCGCGTCCCATGCGCTCATTCTCCGGGACATCACCGCAGTTCACGCACCGATCGGTCGCCCCGGACCCATCCCTGACGCATCCCTGACGCGCCGGATGCCCGGCACGCGGGGGCCGGTGGGACCCGAAGGCCGGTGGCCGGCACCGTGGAACACGAAGGCCGACGGGCCGGCACCCGGGAACACGAAGGCCGGCGGGCCCCGCACCGTGGGGTGCGAGCGGTGCCCCGGGGACCTCACGGTCCTCCGGGGTCCCCGACGGTCAGCGGACCTCGGTGATCTCCGGGCCGCGCTCCAGCTGGCCCATGCCGCCGGAGAAGCGGGAGCCCTCCTGGTCCTCGGCCGTCTGCACACCGTCCGGCACCATCTGGGCGTCGTTCGGCAGCTTCAGGACGATGGGGTCGCGCGGGGCCATCGGACCCTCGCCGCGCAGGACGACGGTCTCCCGGAAGATGTTTTCCAGCACGCCGGCCGACTCCGGGCGCACCGCGCCCTGGCCGGAGATGACACCGCGCAGGAACCAGCGGGGGCCGTCGACGCCGACGAAGCGCACCAGCTGGGCGCCCGTCTGGCCGTCGGGCAGCGGAACGGGGACCTGCGCGCGCAGCTCCCAGCCCAGCGGGCCCTCGACCTCGTCGATGATGCCGCCCTGCTGGGTGATCCCCGAGGCGATCTCCTCGCGGACCTCGCCCCAGATGCCCTCCTTCTTGGGCGCGGCGAAGGCCTGGAGCTGCACCGCGCTGTCGCCGAGGACCACGGTCGCGGCCACGATCGCGTCCCCGGCGACCTCGACGCGCAGTTCCATGCCCTCGACACCGGGTACGAGGATGCCGCCCAGGTCGACGCGGCCGTCGGCCGGGTCGCCGGGCACCTCGGAAACGTCCCACGGGCCGTCGGGACGCGGGGCCGGAGGCAGGTTCAGCCTGCGCGGCTTGGCGGAGTCGAGTCCGTCGGCCGGCTCATCGGCGCGCACGCCGTCGACCTGCTCGGCCGCGCCGCCGTCCTTGACGGAGTCGTTCTTCTTGCGACGTCCGAACACGTCACTGTCCTTCCCGGTCGGTTACGACCGAAGCGTAGCCATTCCCACCCTGCTGACCAGCGCCGGATCCGGCCACGGCCGCATGACCGCCGGTGGAGCCGAACCCCCCGTCGGCCCGGGCCGAGCCGGGAAGCTCCTCCACCTCGTGGAAGCGCACCTTCTCGACCCGCTGGACAACCAGCTGGGCAATGCGGTCGAAACGCTCGAACCTGACGCTCTCGCGAGGGTCGAGATTGACCACGATCACCTTGATTTCCCCACGGTACCCGGCATCCACCGTCCCCGGGGCATTCACGAGCGCGAGCCCGCATCGGGCGGCCAGGCCCGAGCGCGGGTGCACGAAGGCGGCGTACCCGTCGGGCAGCGCGATGGAGACGCCGGTGGGCAGGACGGCCCGCTCCCCGGGTTCCAGCTCGGCGGCGACCGTGGTCACCAGGTCGCAGCCGGCGTCGCCGGGGTGACCGTAGGACGGGAGGGGCACCTCGGGGTCGACGCGGCGGATCAGCACGTCGACGTCATGACGGGGTGCTTGGTTGTTCTGGGACATCAGGGGTTCACCTCGAAGGCGCGGGTGCGCCTGACCTGGTCCGGGTCGGCCATCGCCGCCCGGATCTCCTCGGGCCGGCCGTTGTCGATGAAGTGGTCGACCTTCACCTCGATGAAGAGCGCGTCCGCGCGGACGGCGACCGGGCCGTCCGGGCCGCCTATCCGGCCCACCGCCCTGGAGTAGATCTTCCGTCCGGCGACGGCGGTGACCTCGGCCTCCAGGTACAGCACGGTGTCCACGGGCACGGGCCGCACGAAGTCCGTCTCCAGCCGGCCGGTCACCGCGATCACGCGCAGCAGCCAGTTCAGGGAGCCGAGCGTCTCGTCGAGCGCGGTCGCCAGGACCCCGCCGTGGGCAAGTCCGGGCGCGCCCTGGTGAGCGGGCCTGACGGTGAACTCGGCGGTGATGCGCACGCCCTCGCCCGCGCGGGCCTCCAGGTGGAGCCCGTGCGGCTGTCCCCCGCCGCACCCGAAGCAGTGTTCGTAGTGCGCGCCGAGGAGCTCGCCGGGTGCCGGTGCGTCGGGATGCCGGACCGGCGCGGCGGCATCGGCCGGGGGCGTCAACGCTGTGTTTCGTCCACTCACAGCCGCTGACCTTACCCGCGCGGCTACCCGCCGGTCGCCTCGTGGGAGGCTTGCGTGTATGCAGCTCTCCCCCGCGCACCACGACGAACGACTGTCCGCCCCCCGCTCCTGGTGGGGCGTCGCCGCCCTGACCGGGCTGGCGTGCGCGCTGACGCTGCTCCCGCTGGGCACGCTGCCGCTGCTGGCCGGGCTGGTCGGCGGGACGGCGCTGGCGGCGCTGCTGGTCAGTTCGTACGGTTCCGCGCGCGTGCGCGTGGTGAACGGCTCGCTGGCGGCGGGCGAGGCCCGGATCCCGGTGACGGCGCTCGGCGAACCGGAGGTCCTGGAGGCGGAGGAGGCCCGCGCCTGGCGCACGTACAAGGCCGACGTCCGCGCCTTCATGCTGATGCGCAGTTACGTGCCCACGGCGGTCCGCGTCGAGGTCACCGACCCGGCGGACCCGACGCCCTACGTGTACGTGTCCACCCGCGAGCCCCAGGCCCTGGCGGCGGCGATCCGCGCGGCGCAGGCCGTCCCGGCCACCGGCGTCTGAGGGCCGCCCCGGTCGTCCGGCGGGGTTGCGGTCCGGGGTTCCGGTGCGGGGTCCGGTCCTCGGTCCGGGACCGCGCCACGGCGGCGGGCTTTCAGTGCCGCTCGCGCTCCGGGCCCTCCAGTGCGGGCCTGCGTGCCCCGGGAAGGGGCTGGGAGGGGCCGTCGAGGGGCGGGGACTGCGGGAGGTACTCCCAGGGCACGGCCCGTCTGCGCAGGTCCGTACGCACCTTCTCGGCGAGTTTCCGGGTGTCCCGGCGGTTCATGACCGCGCCGACGGCTGCCCCGACCATGAACGGCATCAGGTTGGGCACGTTGCGGAACATCCGCTTCATGATCTGCTGGCGCAGTTCGCGCTTCATCTGCCCGCCGAGCGCCGCGTTCAGCGTCGTCGGCTTGGTCAGGTCGATCCCGCGCTCCTCGGCCCATGCCGTCAGGTAGGCGGAGGTGCGGTCCTTCAGGGCGCCGGGCGGACGCTGCCCGTAGACCTCGTGGAGCTCGGCGACGAGCTTGAGTTCGATCGCGGCGACGGCGGTGATCTCCGCGGCCAGCTCCGCCGGCATGGCGGGCGGAACCGGCAGCATCGCCGCGGCGCCGATGCCCGCGCCGACCGTCGACGTGGCATGGGCGGCCCCGGAGATCAGCTTGTCGGCCAGTTGATCGGGGTCGAGACCCGGGAACTGCGCGCGCAGGGTCGCGAGGTCCCGGACCGGAACGCGCGGTGCGTTCTCGATGATGCGGTCGGCGATGTACAGGGCGGCGGCCTTCGCGCTTTCGCCGCCCTTGCGCACACCGTTCTTGACGGCTTGCATCCGGCCGGCCCCGGGCTTGCGCTCCCGGGACCCCTCGTCGGCCGCTGTGGCCGGCGGCACCGCCTGGGCGGTGCCGAAGGGCACGACGGTCGTATCGAGGGGCGGGGCGGCGGGGGTGCCGGGGCCCGTTTCCGGGCCCGTGGCCACCACGCTCGTCTCCGCCGGACCGCCGGATTTCCGGAAGCGTCGCTTCCGAAAGGGCGTCGAGCCGGTCACCGCCGAGCCTCAGTCGCAGTCGCGGCAGATCGGCTGCCCGTTCTTCTCCCGTGCCAGCTGGCTGCGGTGGTGCACCAGGAAGCAGCTCATGCAGGTGAACTCGTCCGCCTGCTTCGGGAGGACCCGGACGGCCAGTTCCTCGTTGGAAAGGTCCGCACCGGGAAGCTCCAGGCTCTCGGCGCCGTCGAAGTCCTCGACGTCGACGTTCGAGGACGACTTCTCGCTGCGCCGGGCCTTCAGCTCCTCGATGCTGTCGTTGTCGACGTCATCGTCGGTCTTGCGTGGGGTGTCGTAGTCCGTTGCCATTTTTTCGCTCTCCCCCTCTGGGATTTAGCGGTGTCTCAGCGCACGTAACGCGCGAGAGGCCGGACTTGTGCCCGACCTGAGGCGGAGATTTTGCCTCACATCAAGGTCTGTTACTCAATCGACACCCAGCCGCACGCCCGAAGGAGCTTGTGGCTGGGATGACGACCGGGACCGTACACGGTCCGGGGGCCGTCTTGCACAAACGCCACCCCGTGTATTTCCCGCCACCAGGGGGGCCGGAAACCCGGACTTCCCGGGCTTTCCGGCCCCACCGGCATCACTGAACGCACATGACCGGACACTCGGCAATGTGATCGATCACACAACTACCATCCATCGTCCCACCCGGCCATTCCGCTGACAGCGAACATGGTTCCGAGTGGATCAAAGGGGCAACGTGACACGCATCACGAGGCCACCGCCCTCGCGCGGCGTCGCCAGGATGCGGCCGCCGTGTGCGCGCGCCACGGAGCGCGCGATCGACAGGCCGAGCCCGACACCCTTGTCGCTGCCCGTGCGCTCCGTACGCAGCCGCCTGAAGGGCTCGAAGAGGTTGTCCACCTCGTACGCGGGAACCACCGGACCCGTGTTCGAGACGAGGAGCACCGCCTGGCCGTGCTGGACCTCGGTCGTGACCTCCACCCAGCCGCCCTCCGGCACGTTGTACCGGACGGCGTTCTGCACCAGGTTGAGGGCGATCCGTTCCAGCAGGACGCCGTTGCCCTGGACCACGGCCAGCGCCCGCTCGCCGCGGATCTCCACGCCCTTGGCGGCGGCCTCCCCGCGCGCCTGGTCGATGGCGCGCGAGGCGACCTCCGCCAGGTCGACCGGTTTGCGCTCGACGATCTGGTTCTCGCTGCGGGCCAGCAGTAGCAGGCCCTCGACCAGCTGCTCGCTGCGCTCGTTGGTGGCCAGCAGGGTCTTGCCCAGCTGCTGCAGCTCCACCGGGGCTCCGGGATCCGAGAGGTGGACCTCCAGCAGCGTCCGGTTGATCGCCAGCGGGGTCCTCAGCTCGTGCGAGGCGTTGGCCACGAACCGTTGCTGGGCCGTGAAGGCCCGCTCCAGCCGGTCCAGCATCTCGTCGAAGGTGTCGGCCAGCTCCTTCAGCTCRTCGTCCGGCCCGTCCAGCTCGATCCGCCGGGTCAGGTCGGAGCCGACCACGCGGCGGGCGGTACGGGTGATCTTGCCCAGCGGCGAGAGCACCCGGCCGGCCATCGCGTAGCCGAAGGCGAAGGCGATGATGCTGAGGCCCAGAAGGGCCATCAGGGACCGGCGCAGCAGGTCGTCGAGGGCGTGCTTGCGCTGGTCGAGGATGCACTGTCCGATGGCGGCGTTGAACTGGTCGATCGACTGGTCGATGCCCACCCCGGAGCAGGTGGTGCTGGAGACCTCGACCTTCTGACCGCCCACGATCTTGAACGGGAGCGCGTTGCCCTCCCGCAGCGCCTGGGCGGCCAGCAGGTAGATGATCGACAGCAGCAGGATCCCGGCGATCAGGAACATGCCGCCGTACAGCAGCGTGAGCCGTATCCGGATGGTCGGTCTCAGCCAAGGGAAGGGACCCTCGGGCTGGCCGGGGTCCCAGGTCGGTTTCGGTGGCGCCGCCGGTGGCGCAGGGGTCGCGGCCATCCGGTCAGATCCGATATCCGGAGCCCGGCACCGTCACGATGACGGGCGGCTCGCCGAGTTTGCGGCGCAGGGTCATGACGGTCACCCGGACCACGTTGGTGAACGGGTCGGTGTTCTCGTCCCAGGCCTTCTCCAGCAGCTGCTCGGCGGAGACCACGGTCCCCTCGCTGCGCATGAGCACCTCCAGTACCGCGAACTCCTTCGGCGCCAGCTGGACCTCCTTGCCCTCCCGGAACACCTCGCGCCGGTTGGGGTCCAGCTTGATCCCGGCCCGTTCCAGCACCGGCGGCAGCGCCACGGTCGTCCGCCGGCCCAGCGCCCGGACGCGGGCGGTCAGCTCGGTGAAGGCGAAGGGCTTGGGCAGATAGTCGTCCGCCCCCAGCTCCAGGCCCTCGACCCGGTCGCTCACGTCGCCGGAGGCGGTGAGCATGAGCACCCGGGTGGGCATGCCGAGTTCGATGATCCGGCGGCAGACGTCGTCGCCGTGCACCAGGGGAAGGTCCCGGTCGAGCACGACCACGTCGTAGTCGTTCACCCCGACGCGCTCCAGGGCCGCGGCGCCGTCGTACACGACGTCCACGGCCATGGCCTCCCGGCGCAGGCCGGTGGCCACCGCATCGGCGAGCAGCTGCTCGTCCTCGACGACGAGTACGCGCACGTCGTTTCCTTCCTTCGAGCCCAGAAGGGCACACGTGTATTGCGCCTCCATCCTGCCGGTTTCGGCCGTAAACCGGCTGTAAGGCGCCCCTGAGGCCGTCCGGGGAGGGGTTTACGGGGTGGATGAGGGGTGTGGATGGGGTGGAGGTGAGGATTCCCTCGTCTTACGAGGTTTCTGGGACCGGGGTGCCGGGGAGGACGTCAGCACACCCCAACCACTCCCTGACGGCGGACTGCCCCGTGCTCGTCCGCCGCCGACCCACGAAGAGGGGGCGCACCCACCATGGACGCATTCACCGCGGGTCTTCTGCAGCGCATCAAAGCCACGCAGTCGGACCTCAGCAAGGCCCGTGAGACGGGCGACGACTACCTCGCGGATGTGGAGCAGGCCGAGCTGGAAGATCTCCAGCGGCTCGCGGCGGAACACGGCGTCGCCGTGTCCGCCGCCTGACCCGTCGGCAACGGAACACGAGCTCGACCGGGCCCCGGCCGCCGKCCACGGCGGCCGGGGCCCGTTCCGTGCCGTCAGTCGTGCCAGGCCCCGGCTTCCTCCAGCAGCGGCTGGAGCGAGGCGAACACCGCCGGGGAGGCCGCGAGCGTCAGCTCGAAGGAGGCGCGCTCCCCGGGCCGGCCGCCCGTCAGCGCGCCGGCCTCCCGGGCGATGAGCTCGCCCGCGGCCAGGTCCCACGGATTGAGCCCGCGCTCGTAGTGCCCGTCGAGGCGTCCCGCGGCCACGTCGCACAGGTCCAGCGCCGCCGAGCCGCCCCGCCGGATGTCCCGGACCAGCGGGATGATCCGCTGTGCGACGTCCGCCTGGTGGGCCCGCCTCGTCTGGACGTACGCGAAGCCGGTGCTCAGCAGCGCCTGGTCCAGCGGCGCGTCGGCCCGGCAGGCCAGCCGCTCGCCGCCCGTCCACGCGCCGCCCCCGAGCACGGCGTGGTACGTCTCGCCGCGCATCGGCGCCGCGACGACGCCGACCACGGTCTCGCCGTGGTACTCGGCGGCGATGGAGACGCTCCAGCTCGGCAGCCCGTAGAGGTAGTTCACCGTGCCGTCCAGCGGGTCGATGACCCAGCGGACCCCGCTCGTGCCCGGAGTGTCGGAACCCTCCTCGCCGAGCAGGCCGTCCTCGGGCCGGCGCTCCGCGAGCAGGCCCGTGATGAGCTTCTCGGCCGCGATGTCCATCTCGGTCACCACGTCGATCGGGCTGCTCTTCGTCGCCGCCACCGCCAGGTCGGCGGGGCGCCCGTCGCGCAGCAGCTCACCCGCCCGCCGGGCGGCCTCCCGGGCCACTTCCAGCAGTTCGGCCTTCAACTCTTCGGAGATCACGTTCCCAACTCCCTCACGCGTACGGGCTGTCCGCGCCCGCGGCGGCGGGCCGGGGCCCCCGCGCGGGGCAGCAGCCCACGGCACACAGATCATGACTCGGCCCCAGCAGGCCCAGCGCGCAGCGCTCCACGTCCTCGCCCCGCTCCGCCGCGGCCCGCTCCAGCAGGAGCTCGCGCACGGCCGCCGCGAACCGCGGGTCCGCGCCGACCGTCGCCGACCGGGCGACGGGCAGGCCCAGTTCGGCGGCCTTGGCCGTGGCCTCGGTGTCGAGGTCGTAGAGGACCTCCATGTGGTCGGAGACGAAGCCGATCGGCACCATCACCGCCGCCGGGGCGCCCGCCCCGTGCAGGGTCTCCAGGTGGTCGCAGATGTCGGGCTCCAGCCACGGGATGTGCGGGGCGCCGCTGCGCGACTGGTAGACGAGTTCCCAGGGCCGTTCGGTTCCCGTCTCCGCCCGGACCGCGTCGGCGATCACCCCGGCCACGTCCAGGTGCTGCCTGACGTAGGCGCCGCCCTCGCCGTGCTCCTCCACCGGGCCCGAGGCGTCGGCGGCCGCGGTCGGGATGGAGTGGGTGGTGAAGACCAGGTGCGCGCCGTCGCGGACCGCGTCCGGCAGCCCGGCCAGCGAGGCGAGCACGCCGTCGATCATGGGCTGCACGAAGCCGGGGTGGTTGAAGTAGTGCCGCAGCTTGTCGACCCGGGGCAGTTCGGCCACGCCCTCCTCGGCGAGGGTGGCCAGGGCGTCCGCGAGGTTCTCGCGGTACTGGCGGCAGCCCGAGTACGAGGCGTAGGCGCTGGTGGCCAGGACTGCGATGCGGCGGCGCCCGTCGGCGGCCATCTCGCGCAGCACGTCGGTCAGGTACGGAGCCCAGTTCCGGTTGCCCCAGTACACGGGCAGGTCCAGCCCGTGCCCGGCGAAGTCCTTGCGCAGCGCGTCCAGCAGCTCGCGGTTCTGCCCGTTGATGGGGCTGACGCCGCCGAAGCCGAAGTAGTGCTGCCCGACCTCCTTGAGCCGCTCGCGCGGGATCCCGCGCCCGCGGGTGACGTTCTCCAGGAACGGCACGACGTCGTCGGGTCCCTCGGGGCCGCCGAAGGACAGCAGCAGGAGGGCGTCGTAGGGGGCGGCGAGGCCTTCGGCCACGGGCGCTTCGGGTGCACGGAGCTGGTCTGACATGCCTCGAATCCTGCCACCCGGGGTTCGCCGGGGAGAACCGCCCGGTCCGCATCGCGGACGCGTCGCAGCTAAGGTAACCCTAAGTTAAATCGGCCGGACGGGGCTCCCGCGTCCGGTCCCCGTGCGGGTCCCGTGTCGGCGGCCGTAACCTGTACGGGCCGACGACGTCCCTTACGGAGGCACCTTGCCCAGTCCCTATCGCGCGATCTTCGCGGCCCCCGGCACCAAGGGGTTCAGCGCCGCCGGCCTCATAGGCCGGCTGCCGATCTCCATGGTGGGCGTCGGCATCCTGACGATGATCTCCGAGATCACCGGCCGCTACGCGATGGCCAGCGCCCTGACCGGCACCCTGGCCCTCGCCGCCGCGGTCATCGGCCCCCAGGTCTCCCGGCTGGTGGACCAGTACGGACAGCGCCGGGTCCTGCGCCCCGCCACCCTGATCTCCGTCGCCGCGGTCTCCGGACTCCTGGTGGCCGCCGCGAACGGCCTCCCCGACTGGACCCTCTTCGTCTTCGCCGCGATCGCGGGCTGCGTACCGAGCGTCGGCTCGATGGTCCGCGCCCGCTGGACCACGCTCTACCGGGACTCCCCCCGCGAGCTGCACACCGCGTACTCCTTCGAGTCCGTCGTCGACGAGGTCTGCTTCATCTTCGGCCCGATCCTCGCCATCGGACTCTCCACCACCTGGTTCCCCGAGGCCGGACCGCTGATCGCCGCCGTCTGCCTGCTCGTCGGCGTCTGGCTGCTCACCGCGCAGCGCTCCACCGAGCCCGCACCGCACCCGCGCGAGGCGGAGGCGAAGCACACGTCGGCCCTGCGCTCCCCCGGTCTGCAGGTGCTGACGGCCACCTTCGTGGCCACCGGTGCGATCTTCGGCTCCATCGACGTGTCCACCCTGGCCTTCGCCGAGGAGCAGGGCCACAAGTCCGCGGCCAGCTTCATCCTGGCCATCTGGGCGGCCGGATCCTGCCTGGCCGGCATCGTCTTCGGGCTGCTCCATCTCAAGGGCCGGACGGAACGCAGGTGGGTACTGGGCATCTGTGCGATGGCCGTGAGTATGATCCCCCTCCTACTGGCCGGGAACCTTCCGTTTCTGGCCGTGGCGCTCTTCGTCTCGGGCCTCGCCATCGCTCCCACGATGATCACCACGATGGCCCTGATCGAAGCGCACGTACCACGCGCGAAGCTCACCGAGGGCATGACCTGGATCAGCACCGGCCTGGCGGTCGGGGTCGCGGTCGGCTCCTCCGTGACCGGTCTCGTCATCGACGCGGCCGGCGCCCAGCGCGGGTACGTCGTCTCGATCGCGGCGGGGACGGCCGCGGCGGCGGTGGCGTTCGCGGGTTACCGCCGGCTGACGAGGCCGGCGCAAGGGGAGGAGCCTTCCACCGATGGCGACGGGGACAACAGCGCAGAAGCACCGGCGGACCACGTGGCATAACTGGGCGGGCAACATCACCGCCACGCCCGCGCGGGTGGTGAGCCCGGCCTCGGTCGGGGAGCTCCAGGAGGCGGTCCGCAGGGCCGCCGAGGAGGGGCTGCGGGTGAAGGCGGTCGGCACCGGCCACTCCTTCACCGCGGCGGCGGCGACCGACGGCGTGCTCGTACGGCCCCAGGCCCTGGCCGGGATCCTGTCCGTCGACCGGGCCGCCGGGACGGTCACGGTGGCGGCCGGCACGGTCCTCAAGGACCTCAACCTGGCCCTGGCCGCCCAGGGACTGTCGCTCACGAACATGGGCGACATCATGGAACAGACCGTGTCGGGCGCCACCAGCACCGGCACCCACGGCACCGGCCGCGACTCGGCCTCGATCGCCGCCCAGATCCGCGGCCTGGAGCTGGTCACCGCGGACGGCCGGGTCCTGGCCTGCTCGGAGAAGGAGCACCCGGAGGTCTTCGCCGCCGCCCGGCTCGGCATAGGCGCCCTGGGCATCGTCACCGCGATCACCTTCGCGGTCGAGCCGCTCTTCTACCTGACCGCCCGTGAGGAGCCCATGGGCTTCGACCGGGTGACCGCCGAGTTCGACCAGCACGTCGCGGAGAACGAGCACTTCGAGTTCTACTGGTTCCCCCACACCGGCAACTGCAACACCAAGCGGAACAACCGCAGCCAGGGCCCGGCCGCCCCGCCCGGCGCCCTCAGCGCCTGGGTGGAGGACGAACTGCTCTCCAACGGCGTCTTCCAGGCCGTCAACTCCCTGGGCCGCGCCGTCCCGGCGACCGTCCCCGCGATCGCCCGGGTGGCCAGCCGCGCCCTGTCGGCGCGCACCTACACGGACATCCCGTACAAGGTGTTCACCAGTCCGCGCCGGGTGCGCTTCGTGGAGATGGAGTACGCCCTTCCGCGCGAGCGGCTGGTCGAGGCGCTGCGGGAGCTCAAGGCGATGGTCGACCGCTCCCCGCTGCGGATCAGCTTCCCCGTGGAGGTGCGCACGGCCCCGGCCGACGACATCACCCTGTCCACGGCCTCGGGGCGGGAGACCGCGTACATCGCGGTGCACATGTACAAGGGCACTCCGTACCAGGCCTACTTCACGGCCGCGGAGCGCATCTTCACCGCGCACGGCGGACGGCCGCACTGGGGCAAGGTGCACACCCGGGACGCGGAGTACCTCGCCGGGGTCTACCCGCGCTTCGGGGAGTTCACCGCGCTGCGCGACCGGCTCGACCCCGACCGGGTGTTCGGCAACGACTACCTGCGGCGCGTGCTCGGCGAGTGAACCCCGGGGGCGCCCCCGCTCAGGGGGTGCCCCCGCCCTGCCGCTCCGCGCCGTCGGCGCCCTGTCCGGTGCCGGAGCCCGTTCCGCCGCCGGTGCCGGAGCCCGTTCCGGTGCCGCCGGTGCCGGGCGTCGGACCGGGCGGGGTGGCGGACTTCGAGGGCGTGGCGGCCGGGGAGGCCGACGGGTCCGACGGCGTCGCGGAGGGCGTCCCTCCAGGGCCGGGGCTCCGTCCGCCGGAACCGCGGGAGGCCGAGGGGTCCGGGGAGGGCCCGGACCCGGGGGTCTTCCCGTCCTTCCCCCCGCGCTCGCCCGCGCCACCGCCGTCCCGCCCGTTCTCCGGGGGCGCGGGACGGTGGTCGGGGGCCTTGCGGGAGCCGCCCGACAGCAGGGTGGCGCCGTCGCTGCTGATCGAGGTGCCGGCGAGGGCCTCGTAGGTCCCGAGGCCGCCGATGGCGAGGGCGAACGCCGCCCCGGAGGCCACCGCCGTCCGCTTCCAGCCCCGTACGCGGGTGCCGTGCACGGTGGCCTCGCCGAACTCCTCCGTGATCCCRCCGGGGCCGGGCGCCCGCTCGGCCCCGGCGGACGACCGCACCCGACCGGCCCCGGCGCGGGCGCTCCCGCGCAACTGGTCGCCGGTGCGCCGGAAGGCGTGCTGGATGAGCGGGCCGCCCGCGGTGGCGACCACGCTCACCACGCCGGCGCCCAGGATGGTCCCGTAGACGCCGAGTTTCGAGGCGAGCAGGGCCGCCGCGACCGTCGCCAGGGAGGAGCCCGCTATCTGGGTGACGCTCAGATCGAGCTTCCGGCCTCCGGACTCCTCCGGTTCGGTTTCCCCCGCCGCCTTCTGACCCATCGCCATCCCGGGTGTGTCCTGCCTCTCGCGCTTCTCCTCTTCCAGCAGTTACTGACACCTGGGCGAAAGGGATAGTTCCGTTTCTGGGGATTCTGTGAAGCAAGACACCCCAAAACGGACCGGCTTGCAGGTGGGCCCCTCGCGGACCCGATTTCGGGCAGCCCAACTCCCGCCACCCCGGACAACTTCGGCGGCGCGGCGGTCCACCCAGGTGGCCCGAATGGAGTACTGTGGCGAGCCCTGGGGCCGTCCTTCCTTACGGATGTCCGGACTCGGGAGAGGGGGCCGGCTGATGGAGAAACGGCACTCAAGACCGGTGATGCCGCGGTATCGCACGGGCTCCTGCTGCGCACAGTAACCATTCGGTCACTGTGCGTGCCCAACAGGTAACCGTGCCATAACGTCGATCAAGGGCGCATGCCCGACACGCCGGTTTAACTCGGCAAGGTTGTGGCAGGCTGCACCCGGGCAGGCCACACTCGACTAGCGGAAGCAGCGACGCACGTGACGTCGGCAGGCACCACCCGGGAGGTCCCCATGCCCGAACTGCGTGTCGTGGCCGTCTCAAATGACGGCACACGACTGGTGCTCAAGGCTGCGGACAGCACGGAGTACACGCTTCCGATCGACGAGCGGCTGCGGGCTGCCGTGCGCAATGACCGCGCGCGCCTGAACCAGATCGAGATCGAGGTGGAGAGCCACCTCCGCCCCCGCGACATCCAGGCCCGCATACGGGCCGGTGCCTCCGCGGAGGAGGTCGCGCAGCTCGCCGGCATCCCGGTCGACCGGGTCCGCCGCTTCGAGGGTCCCGTCCTGGCCGAGCGCGCCTTCATGGCGGAGCGGGCCCGCAAGACCCCCGTGCGCCGCCCCGGCGAGAACACCGGGCCGCAGCTCGGCGAGGCCGTGCAGGAACGGCTCAGCCTGCGGGGGGCGGACAAGGACTCCGTCCAGTGGGACTCCTGGCGCCGCGACGACGGCACCTGGGAGGTACTGCTGGTCTACCGGGTGGCCACCGAACCCCACTCCGCGAGCTGGACGTACGACCCGCCGCGCCGGCTGGTCGTGGCCGTGGACGACGAGGCGCGCTCCCTGATCGGCGAGGCGGACGACCTGCCCTCGACCCCGGAGCCGACCTTCCCCTTCGTGCCGAGGATCGCCCGGCTGCCGCGGGACCGGCCGCTGGACCGCACCCTCGACCGGCCGCTGGACCGCGCCGTCGACCGGCCATTGGACCGCGCCCTCGACAGGCAGCTCGAACGGGTCGAGGGGCGCGCCGCTCCCGCGCCCGTCCCGGAACCGGAGGAGGAGCGGGACACGCTGACCAGCCTGCTGGAGGCGGTCCCGAGCTTCCGGGGCGACCTGGTGGTCCCGGACCGCACGGACCGGGCCGAGGTCCCCGCCGAGGACGCCGAGAGCGAGGAGCCCCCGGCCGCCGCGTCGGCCGGAGCCGGCACGGCGTACGCCGACGTACTGATGCCCCGTACGGTCGCGGGCCACCGCGACCGGCTGACCGGAACGACGGACCGGCAGGCCGAGGCCGACGGGGTCCGCCCGGGGCGCCGCGCGGCGGTGCCCAGCTGGGACGAGATCGTCTTCGGCACCCGGCGCAAGAAGCAGGAGTAGCCGCCGGGTCGGCGCCCCGGACAGGGGCGCCGACCCGGCGTGCCCGTCAGGGGTTCGGGCCCGTGGCCACCGGCCGCGCCGGGTCGGCGGACCAGTGCGACCAGCTGCCCGCGTAGAGGCCCGACTCGATTCCCGCCACCTCCAGGGCCAGCACCTCGTGGGCTCCGGACACCCCGGAGCCGCAGTACACGCCCACCTCGGTGCCCGCGGTGGCACCCAGCCCGGCGAACCGCGCGCGCAGCGCCTCGGCCGGCAGGAACAGGCCGTCCGGGCCGACGTTCTCCGTGGTCGGGGCCGACACGGCGCCCGGGATGTGGCCGCCGACCGGATCGATGGGCTCCACCTCACCCCGGTACCGCTCCCCGGCACGGGCGTCGAGCAGCAGTCCCGTGCGGGCGAGCGAGGCCGCCGCGTCGGCGTCCAGCAGCCCCCGAGCCCCAGGGTTTGGCTTGAAATCGCCCTCCGCGGGAGTGGGTGTGTCGGCGGTCACGGCACCGGCCGCGGCCGTCCACGCGGCCAGGCCCCCGTCCAGGACGCGTACGTCGGGGTGACCCGTCCAGCCCAGCAGCCACCAGGCACGTGCGGCGGCCCAACCCTGCCCGCCGTCGTACACGACCACCGGCACGTCCGAGCGGACCCCGGCCCGGCGCATCACGGCGCCGAAGGCCTCCGGGTCCGGCAGCGGGTGACGGCCGCCCGACCCGGGCGGACCTGCCAGTTCGTGGTCGAGGTCGACGTACACCGCACCGGGCAGGTGCCCGGCCTCGTAGGCGGGGCGCTGGTCGGGGCCGCCCAGCTGCCAGCGGATGTCCAGGAGCACCGGCGGCCGAGAACCGGCCATCTCGCTCATCAGTTCGGAGGCCGAGAGAATCGCAGTCATGGGGTCATCCTCCTCCCCCGCCCGGCCCCGCGTAACAAGCCGGACATCGACGGGCCGCACTGATTCGGTCACTCTGCTCCGGGCCGCCACCACCCGGCCCGGTCGGGGCGCGCCGGGTCTCGCGGAGTGGAAGCATCAGCGGGGAACAGGGACACGACGGCAGGAGACGGCTGACATGACGGCGGCAGCGGGGGATTCGCAGCGCCCGCCCGGCACACCGTGCTGGGTGAGCCTGATGGTGCACGGACTCGGGAACACCGAGGACTTCTACGCGGACCTCTTCGGCTGGGAGTACGAGCCGGGCCCGAACCAGCTGGGCCCGTACGTACGGGCCCTCCTCGACGGACAGGAGGTGGCGGGCGTCGGGGAGATGCCGCCGGACCGGCACCTTCCGGTGGCGTGGACCACGTACTTCGCCACCGATGACGCGGACGCCACCGCCGAGGCGATCCGCTCCTGCGGCGGGACGGTCGCGGTCGGACCGCTGGACGCCGGGGCGGCGGGCCGGATGGCGATCTGTTCCGACCCACTGGGCGCGATCTTCGGCATCTGGCAGGCCGGGGCCCATCCGGGCACGCGCCGGCCCGGGGTGCCCGGCGCCCCGGTGTGGAACGAGCTGGTCACCCAGGACAGCTCGACGGTCGGCAAGTTCTACCAGCACGTCTTCGGCCACGAGGCCGAGGAACACCCCTCCTCGTCCGCCGACTTCGACCACCTGACCCTGCTCCTGGGCGGCCGTCCGGTCGCCGCGGTGCACGGGGTCGGCCGGTCGCTGCCGCACGACCGGGGGCCGCACTGGATGACGTACTTCGAGGTGGCGGACACCGACGCGGCCGCCGCCCGGGTGACCGAGCTGGGCGGACGGATCGTCGCGCCGCCCCGCGACGGCGTCCGCGGCCGGGTGGCCACGGTCGCGGACCCGGAGGGCGCGGTCTTCACCCTCGTCCACACGGACGTCCCGGCGGCCTAGTCACCCGGGGCCGCGGGCCCGGGCCGGGCCACGGGGTCATCCCCGGGGCCAGTCCCCGAGGCCGCTCCCCGAGGTCAGAGCGCCCGGGTCAGGGCGCCGGGGCGTCGAGGGCGCGGAGGTCGGGGCGCTTGGCGGTGCGGCCGTCGCCGGAGGACGCGCCGCGCAGGCGGCGGCCGAGCCACGGGCCGAGGAATCCGGCCATCCAGCCCAGTTCGGCGGCCGCGCCCCGCACGACACCCCGGGCCGGGCGGGGCGGCAGCGGGTGGGTCCAGGTGTCGCCGTAACCCGGCACGGCGAGGACTTCGGCCAGGGCGGCGGCGATCCGGGCGTGGCCGAGGGGGCTGGCGTGGAGCCGGTCCGTGCTCCACATCCGCGGGTCGTTTGCGGCCTCGGCCCGACCGGTTTCGGCCACGGCGACCCCGTGCCGGGCGGCCGCGGCGCGGATGTGGGTGTTGATCGCGACCACGCGGGGAGCCAGGGGCCGGGCCATCGGCGCGATCCGTGCCACGTCGGGGAAGGTCACCGTCGCCACGCGGGCTCCGGCCGCCGTGAGCGCGGCGAACATCTCCTCCAGGTGCCCGGCCGTCGCGGCCGCGTCGAACCGGGGCCTGAGCAGGTCGTTCACCCCGGCGACGACGGTCGCCACGTCGGGGCGCAGGGCGAGGGCGGGGCCCAGCTGTTCGGCGTGGACCTGGGCGGCGAGCCGGCCGCGCACGCCCAGGTTGGCGTAGAGCAGGCCGGGGTGGGCGGTCGCGAGGTGCCCGGCGAGCCGGTCGGCGAAACCCCGCAGCCCGGTCGCGTCGTCCCCGTCCCCGAGCCCTTCGGTCTGGCTGTCGCCCAGGGCGACGTAGCGGATGGGTTCACCGTTCGGCACGGGCTTCCCGCCTCTCCTTGAGTACGGCCGCGATCCTCAGGCACCAGTCCCGGTGGCCCTGTTCGAAGGCCAGGCCGCGCAGGCAGGTCAGGTACCCGCCGATGCGCTCGCCCCGGAGCAGGTACTCCGCTTCGTCCAGGGGGCCGCGCATGGTGCGCAGCATCGCGTCGAGCAGCTCGATCTTGGCCGTCGCGGCGGCGGCCCGCTCTTCGAGCTGTTCGATCACCGGTCCGGTGCCGATGCGGTCGGCGCTCTGCACCTTGACCAGCAGGTCGTCGCGGATGAAGGAGGGTTTCGGCGGTGCGTCGGCGAACCGCTCCAGCTCGGCCCGGCCCGCCTCGGTGACCCGGAACAGCCGCTTGTTGGGCCGGCTCTCCTGGATCACCTGCCGGCCCTCGACCAGTCCGTCCTGCTCCAGCCTGGCCAGTTCGGCGTAGAGCTGCTGGGGCAGGGCGTGCCAGAAGTTCGCGACGCCCACGTCGAAGGCCTTCGCCAGCTGGTACCCGCTGTACTCGCCGTCGAGCAGCGCTGCCAGCACCGCATGTTTCAAGGCCATCCCGCCGGCCCCCTTCCCTTCGGTCGTCCGCCCCGGCATCATACTCAAAAAACTGACTAGTCACATTCTTGAGTAGCTGCCACATTCCCGTGTGTTCCGAACACCTGGAGGGGTCATGGAGACCGCCGAACGCTTCCGCACCGCCGTGGAGAAGCGCGATCTCAGCGCGCTGGACGACCTGTTCACCGAGGACGTCCGGCTGTACAGCCCGGTGAAGTTCACCCCCTTCGAGGGCAGGCCGATGGTGCTGGGCCTGTTCGGCGTGCTGCTGCGCGTCTTCGGGGACCTCCGTTACCTGGGCCGGCTGGACGGTGCGGCCGAGACGAGCGCCGACGGCGAGGAGGCGCCGTCGGTGGTCCTGCCCTTCCGCGCCGTGGTGGACGGGAAGCAGATCCACGGCATCGACCTGCTGCAGTTCGACGGGGCGGGCCGCATCAAGGAGTTCACGGTGATGGTCCGCCCCCAGTCGGCCGTCCACGCGCTGGGGCGGGCGGTCCTCGCGGGACTCGTGGCCGACGGCCTCGTTCCCGACCCGACCGCCCCTGCGGACGCCTGACGGGCCGCCACCTGCGGCGGGCCCTTCCGCGCCGGCCCGGCATCTACTTGCTAATGTGGCAAGTAGATGCCGGGCCGGCATGTTTCGGGGAGGCCCGGGGACGAGCGGGAGGACTCCGTCATGGAGGAACAGGCCGACGCCATCGCGTCGTTGAAGGGCATCGCACGGATCGAGGGCCGCACGCGCGGAAAGAGCGGCTGGTACGCCACCTACCTGTGGGCCTTCGCCGGATGGCAACTCGTCCTCGTTCCGGTGGTGTTGCTGTGGCACGGGCCGACGGGCACCCTCGTCGGCACGGTGGGCAACGCCGCGGTCGTCGTGGGCCTGTCCCTGTTCGCCACGCGGCAGCCCGTGGTCCCGCGCGGCCACGGCCGCCGCCACCTCAGGGTGGTCGGCACCTGGGCGGTCGCCTACGTCACGAGCCTGCTGCTCGGATACTCCGTCTTCCGCGACGCCACCGCCTTCGCGGCCGTGGCCGCCCTGGCGTGCGCCCTGCCCGCGGCCGCCGCGGCCCGGCGGGAGGCGCGCTCCGCATGACGTACGGGACCCCGGCGGGCGCGGAGCGGGTGCCGCACCCGCGCCACGCGCTCGCCCCGCTGCTGGCCTCGGCCGTACGGCTGTCGGTCGTCGCCGCCCTCGCCCCGGTGCAGAAGGCCGAGTTCGGCTGGGTACGGGACCTGGTGGAGATCACCGACTCCGCGCTGTCGAAGCAGGTCTCACGGCTGGAGGAGGCGGGCTGGGTGACGGTGGAGAAGGGGCAGGTCGGCCGGCGGCCGCGGACCTGGCTGGCCCTGACGGAGGAGGGGTCGGCCCGCTACCGGCGCCACCTCGCCGCCCTCGCGGCCATCGCGGGCACGGACCCCGGCGGCGGCGCCGCCCCGGACTGACCGCGGGGGACGCGGGCGCAGGGGGATACGCGGGAGGGACGCGCTGGGGGGACCGCGGTACCGGACGGGGCTCGGGACCGTACCCGGGTCCTCCTGCCCGCGGGCGACGCTCCGGGCCGGGGCCGCTTCCTAGGCTCCGGGCAGGCGGAAAACGGCGGATCGGTGCGATGCGCGACCCCGTGTCCGCGGTCCTCGCCACGACGCGCACCAAGGAGTGTCCTCCATGACCGACCGCCCCTCCCCCCGCCCGCTCCGGACCGCCCGCGGCGCGACGCCGTCCGGGCGACGGCGGGGAGTCACCGCGGCGGCCGCCGCGGCCGCGGCCCTTGCCGTGGCCGGCGTGCTGCCCGCGTCCACGTCCGCGTCCGCGTCCCCGGCCGCCGCGACGTCCACGACGGAGGCCCGGCACTCCCCCGATGGCCTGCGCAAGGCGCTGGAGCGGGTGGTGGCCGAGGACCGGCTGCCCGGTGCGCTGGTGTCCACCCTCGACCGGGAGGGGCGCACCAGCCCCGCGAACTGATCGACCTGGCGCTGGCCCGGAAGGCGCGCTTCGCCCCCGGAACGGCCTGGGAGTACAGCAACACCAACTACGTCGTCGCCGGACTGCTCATCGAGAAGGTCACCGGCCGGCCGTTCGCCGAGCAGGTCACGCAACGGGTCATCGACCGCATCGGACTGCGCCACACCTACTTCCCGGCGGTGGGCGAGGAGCGCATCCGCGAGGCGCACCCCCCGGGGCTACCAGGTGCCGGAGCCCGGGGCGCCCCTGGAGGACATCACGGAGATCGACCCCTCCTGGGGCTGGTCCGCCGGGCAGCTGGTCTCCACTCCCGGCGACCTGAACCGCTTCTTCTCCGCCCTGATCGGCGGCAGGCTCCTGGAGCCGGCCCAGCTGGCCCAGATGCGGACCACCGTCGAGGTCGACGGTCCCGGCTGGCTGCCGGGCACCCGGTACGGACTCGGCCTGACGAGCGCGCCCCTGAGCTGCGGGGGCCTCCTGTGGGGGCACGGCGGGAACATCCCCGGCTACCACTCCCTCCCCGGCGCCACCGATGACGGCCGCGCCGCCACCATCGCGGTGACCCTCAACAGGCCTCCCGCCCGCGATTCCTTCGACGGTGCCGACGCCCTGCTCGACACGGCGCTGTGCGGGCGGTGACATGCGGCCGACAGCCGCTGTTCTCACCCTGGCCGACCCCGACCACGACCGGGCACCCGTCGGACGGGGGGCTGCCCGCGGCTGTCGCGCCCGATGACCGACGGCTCCGAGTAGCGCCCCTGAACCCTGGCGGGCGGGCAGCGCGGGGCCAGTAACGAAGGCCGCGGTCAACGGGCGGGTACTCGCGTCTGCGTGCCGTCCGGGCCTACCTGCCACGTCGTGCCGCGCATGCGCTGAGCCGCCCGCTCCAGGTCGGCCTGCCGTTGCGCGGGGTCGGGCCCGGCCGGGTCCGTGAGACGGAACCCGTGGAGCCGGAGCCCGTCCGGATCGATGTCGTCGGGCGCCGGCCGGCCTTCCAGGACGAACCCGAAGAACGCGCGGAGCGCCTCTTCGCCCAGTTCGAGCGGGTGGAAGGGCAGCGGATACGGCGCCCCGCCCTCCCCGTCCGGGTCCGGCTTCACCGGGTGGTCACCCGACCAGTACGGACCCTCGAAGGGAAACGGCTCGCCGATGTCCTCGATGACCCCGCTGTCAGGCGACAGGCTCAGCGAACGGACCAGCCGGCCGTCCTCCCAGACCGCGAAGGCCAGCCCGTCGACCACGCTGTGCATCGCGTGCAGGACCATCCTGCGTCCGGCGCTCGCCGCGATCAGGTGCTCGGGCAACTGCGAGGGACGGTCGATCATCAGGCGCCGGTCGCAGACGACGTCGGTTTCCGGGAAGCTCGCGGCGTAGGTGAGTCCGGGAGCCGGGTACGTGCCCTCGGTCAGGATCTCACCCTCCGCGGCCTCCGTGTCCCAGCCCGGATAGAGCCGCCCGACGAGTTCGGTCGTCTCCGCGATGCCGGCCAAGGTCACCTGCCGCAGGGCGGCCGGGATGTCCCCGTCCCCGTACACCAGCAGACCTGTCTTGGCTCCCATGAGCCCCCTCCCACCCTCGAATCCGCGTGGGGACGGACGTTAGCCGTAGCCGCTGACGATGCGGGCAGGGCCCGGTCGGTCAGGTGGGGTTGACCGGGAGGACGTCCGGGGAGAGGGCGCCCGCGCGGGCCGCGGCCGAGGTCATGCGCTTGCGGTGGTGGCGGCGGCACAGGACCTCGTAGCCGATCTCCTCCGCCGGACGGTTCACGTCGCCGACCACCACCTGGGCGCCCTCGACCACCATCTCCCCGCCCACCGTACGGGCGTTGTGCGTCGCACGGGCCCCGCACCAGCACAGGGCCTCCACCTGGAGCTGCTCCAGGCGGTCGGCCAGCTCGATCAAGCGCTGCGAGCCCGGGAACAGCTTGGTGCGGAAGTCCGTCGTGATGCCGAAGGCGAAGACGTCCAGGCCGAGGTCGTCCACGATCCGGGCGAGCTGGTCGATCTGCTCGGGCGCCAGGAACTGCGCCTCGTCCACGATCACGTAGTCGGCCTTGCCACCCTTGGAGATCTGCGCGACCAGATACGCGTACAGGTCCATGCCCTCCGGCGCCTCGACCGCCTCTGTCACCAGGCCCAGGCGGGAGGACAGCTTGCCCTCGCCCGCCCGGTCGTCACGGGTGAAGATCACGCCCTGCAGGCCCCGCGCGTCGCGGTTGTGCGCGATCTGGAGCGCCAGAGTGCTCTTTCCGCAGTCCATCGTTCCGGAGAAGAACACCAGCTCGGGCATGGGAAGTACGGGACCTTTCGGGTCTGGGAGGGGAAGCGGAGGGGAGGGGAAGCGGAGGGCCGGCTCAGGTGCGGACTTCGAGCAGCGGGACCAGCTGTTCGGCCGCGGTCATGGAGCCGTGCATGCCGGTGAGGGCCGACTCGTTGGGCTCCTTGCGGGACGCGGTGATCGCGACGTCGGCCTGGGCCGCGGCGATCACGTCGCCGATCCGCCCGAGCACCCGCTCGTCGCACTCCCCCGGCGCCCCGAACCAGCCCCGGTCCAGGGCCTCTTCACGGCTCGCGACCCAGAAGCGGTCGCCGAGTACCTCGCGCCACACGGTCAGGACGTCGGCCTCGGCGCCCGGTACTGCGTACACGTGCCGGGCCCGGCCCTCACCGCCGAGCAGGGCCACGCCCGCGCCCAGCTCCCAGTCCTCGTCGAAGTCGATCCGGGAGTCCTCGTCGAAGGGGACGTCGACCATGCCGTGGTCGGCGGTCACGTACAGGGCGGTGCGCGGCGGCAGCTGCTCCGCGAGCCGTTGTACGAGCCGGTCGACGTACATGAGCTGGCCGCGCCAGGCGTCCGAGTCCACGCCGTGCCGGTGGCCGGCCCCGTCGAGCTCGCTGTAGTACGTGTACACGAGCGAGCGTTCCCCGGCGGCGAGCTGGATCGCCGCGAGGTCCATCCGCTCCTCGCCGGTCATCCGGCCGTGGAAGGTGCCGCCGCTGAGGGCGATCTGGGTGAGCGGGGTGCTCTTGAAGTTCGGCGCGGACACCTGGGCGGTGTGCACGCCCGCCGCGTCGGCGAGCTGGAACACCGTCGGGTACGGCTGCCAGGGCTTGGGCTGCGTCCACGGCTGCCAGCGGAGCTGGTTCATCAGCTCGCCGGAGGCCGGGTTGCGCACGGCGTAGCCGGGCAGGCCGTGCCGGGCGGGGGGCAGGCCGGTGCCGACGGAGGCCAGCGAGGTGGCGGTGGTCGCCGGGAAGCCGGCGGTGATGGGACGGCCGGTGCCGCCGCGCGAGCTCGCGAGGAGGGAGGTGAGGAAGGGGGCGTACTCCGGGTGGGCCTTGATCTGCTCCCACCCCATGCCGTCGACCAGGAACACGCAGTTCCGGTCGGCCGGGGCCAGCTCGGTGATCCCTGCGGCGAGACCGGGCACGCCCTGGCCGGCCGCCAGGGTCGGCAGCAGGTCGGCGAGCGAGCCGGTGCCGTACTGCGGGACCGGGGCGCCGGCGAGGTCGAGGATTTCCGGGTCGTCCTGCCAGTGCGGCGGCGCGGAGTACGACATCAGCGGGCGGGGGTGGCGGTCGCCGCCGTGGCTTCCGAGAGCGCCTGGGCGAAGACGAGCGTCTGGCGGACCGTCTCGGGGCCGTCGCCCGCCTCGCTGACCCGCAGGCTGAGGTCGTCGGCCGTGGAGTTGCCGGTGTAGCCGTGGTCGGAGTCGCAGTTCGGGTCGCCGCAGGCGGCGGGCTCCAGGTCGATGCGCGAGACCGCGCCCCAGCCGATGGTCAGCACGACCTCGCGCGGCAGCTGGCCCGGGGTGTAGGACTCCGGGTTGGCCACGACGCGGCTGAGGACCACGGAGGAGATGCTGGACAGCTTGACCGACTCGGTGGAGGTCGTCGCGTACGGGGACGGGGACCCGGCGTCGGCGGCCTGCTCGTCGGTGTGGCTGACGATGAAGCGGTTGCCGGTCAGGACCAGCACGGTGACGTGCCGGCGCACCTCGTTGGAGTCGAAGGTGGTCTCCTGGTGGACCAGGTACGACGAGATCGGCTCGCCGCCGACGGCGGCCTCCACCGCCTCGGCCACGAGGGCCGGGTAGTAGCCGCTGCGCTCGATCGCCGCGCGGAGCAGCCCCTGGGTCGTCGTACCGGATTTCGCCATGAGGTCCATCCTAAGGCCCGTACGGCGTCCCCCTACCTGCCCGGCGCTCAGTAGCTGGGCAGGGTGCGCGGGCCGAGGTCGGTCCGGGCGGGCGGGTGGGCCACGCGGACGGTGGCACTGAGCACGGAGAGGCCTTCCGCGGCGACGACGACCGGCTCCAGGGCGACCCCGGTCACCTCGGGGTGGTCGTCGACGAGCCGGGACAGGCGCAGCAGCAGTTCCTCCAGGGCGGGGGTGTCCACGGGGGCGCTGCCGCGCCAGCCGAAGAGGAGCGGAGCGGTGCGGATGGAACGGATCAGGGCCGCCACGTCGCGGTCGGTGGCGGGGACCAGGCCGTGCGCGGTGTCGCCGAGGAGCTCGGAGGCGACCCCGGCGAGCCCGAAGGAGAGGACGGTGCCGGCCGCGGGGTCGACGACGGCGCGGACGACGGTGTCCACCCCGCGCGGTGCCATCGCCTGGACGACGGGGAGCAGCTCGCCGGGCTTGCCGAGGGCCTCGGTGAGCTCCTCGTAGGAGCGGCGCAGCTCGGTCTCGGTGGTCAGGTCGAGACGTACGCCTCCCAGGTCCGCTCGGTGGCGCAGGTGCGGGGCGGTGGTCTTGAGGGCGACCGGGTAGCCGAGGATCCGGGCCGCGCGGACGGCGGCGTCGGGGCTCGGGGCGGGCAGGACCGGCCTGACGGGGATCCCGTAGCGGCCGAGCAGGTCGCGGGCGTCGGCCTCGTCCAGGGTCAGGACGGTTCCCTCGGGGACGCCGGCCAGCAGGGTGGCGAGGCGGGCGGCGGCGCCGCCCTCGTCGATGTCCTCGTACTCGGGAACCTGTCCGGCCTCGGCGTTGGCCCGGCGCCACTCGGCGTACCGGACGGCCTCGGCGACGGCCTTCACGGCCCGCTCCGCGGCGGGGTAGGCCGGGATCCGGCGGGCGGCTTGCGCGGCGGCGGGCGCCGGGGCGGGGGCGGCCGGGGCGGGGGCGGGCG